>WLNV01000018.1 GCA_009699615.1 Actinomycetota bacterium | reverse complement strand
GACGCTGCCGATCATCGTGCTCGCGCCGCTGGTCGTGATCTGGTTTGGCTTTGGGCTTACGCCGAAGATCCTGCTCGTCGCGCTCGTCACCTTCTTTCCCTTGCTGGTCGGCCTGCTCGAGGGCTACGCATCGACAGCGCGTGACGCGATGACCTTGATGGAGACGATGGGCGCTGGCTGGTGGAAGACATGGCGGCTCGTTCGCTTGCCGTCGGCGCTGCCGAGCTTCTTCACCGGGCTACGGATCTCAGTTACCTACGCGGTTGTGGCGGCGATCTTTGCCGAGTACGCCGGCGCCGAGCTGGGGCTTGGGATCTACATGCAATCGGCGAAGAACTCATTCCGAACCGATCTGGTGCTCGCCGCTGTCGTCCTCTGCGCGCTTCTGACGCTGGCGCTCTACGCGCTCACCTTCGCGCTGCAGCGGCTCGTGATGCCTTGGTACGCGCAGTCAAGGGAGCGGCCGTCATGACGCGGATTGAGCTTGAAGGAGTAAGCAAGAGCTTCAATGGGCGAGAAGGCAAGCTGGAGGTGCTGGACGAGATTTCACTCAGCGTTCAGCCGGGCGAGTTTGTTTCGATTCTCGGCCCGAGTGGCTGCGGCAAGTCGACGCTCTTCTCGCTGCTCACGGGGATCGAACCGGCCGACGCAGGAACGCTGCTGGCCGATGGCGAGCCGCTGGTCGCCGGGCGTCAGCCGTTCGCATGGATGCCGCAGGACGACGTTCTCTTCCCCTGGCGCACTGTGCTCGGAAACGTTGCACTGGGCGCTGAGGTTGCTGCCGGCTGCTCGCGCAGCGAGGCCCGCGCGCGGGCGCTTGCGCTGCTCCCAACCTTCGGCCTCGAAGAGTTCGCTGACGCGCGCCCGTTCCAGCTCTCCGGCGGGATGCGCCAGCGCGCCGCGCTTGCCCGCACCGTTGCGCAGGGCCACGACGTCCTGCTGCTCGATGAGCCGTTCGGCGCGCTCGACGCTCTAACCCGCACCGACCTGCAGCTATGGCTTGAGCAAATCTGGGAGCGCGAGCGCTGGACGGTCGTCCTGATTACCCACGACGTGCGCGAAGCGGTGCTGCTCTCGGACCGCGTCTACGTGCTCGGCCCGCGCCCGGCAACGGTACGGCTGGAGCTTGAGATCCCACTGCCGCGCCCGCGCACAATCGAAACACTGGCCGACCCGCAGGTTGCAGCGCTCGAGCACGAGCTGCTGACGGCGCTTAACGTCGGCGCCACGACTGCTTAGCGCCAGGCACTCAGGTATACCTGAGCTGATGAGCCCGCTCGATCAAGACCAAGTTAGTTACGAACTTCGCGGTCAATGCGCTGTGATCACGATAGACCGGCCGGAGCGGCGCAATGCCGTTGACGGCGCCACCGCTGACGCGCTGGCCGCCGCCTACCAGCGCTGGATCGCCGACGACGCGGCGAAGGTGATGATCCTCACAGGAGCGGGCACGGAGGCGTTCTGCGCCGGCGCCGACCTGAAAGCGATCGAAACGTTGGCGCCGCGGCTAACCGCCGACGAAGGGCCGCTCGGTTTCACACGGCTGACAGCGCCAAAGCCTGCGATCGCCGCGATCGAGGGCTGGTGCCTGGCCGGTGGGATGGAGCTGGCGCTTTGGTGTGACCTGCGGATCGCCGCTGAGTCAGCTCGCTTCGGCTTCACCGAGCGCCGCTTCGGAGTGCCGCTGATCGACGGTGGAACGCAGCGGCTGCCACGGATCGTCGGCCTGGGCCGCGCGATGGACCTTGTACTGACCGGCCGCGTGATCGACGTGGACGAGGCAAAAGAGATCGGCCTCGTCAACGAGAGCGTCGCCGACGGCTCGGCGCTGGAGCGCGCACTCGAGCTCGGCGAGCAGATCGCCGGTTTCCCGTGGGTGACGATGATCGCCGACCGCGAATCCACGCTTGAGGCGCAAGGCCTACCGCTTGCCGAAGGAATGGCGCGCGAGGCTGCGCGAGGCACAGGCACCGTGATCGAAGGCGCCGCCGGAGCGGCCCGCTTCGCAGCCGGCGAAGGCCGCCACGGCGCCGGCGTTGAAGGGACCGGCAGCGACTGAGCTGACGCTCGCGACGAAGTCAGTTGAGCGGCGGTTCGCCGCTCGGCGCGGCGCCTTCGGCAATGACGATGTCAAAGCTGGCGCTCGTCTCTCTCAGTGCGATTGCCGCCTGATACCCCTCGGACTCAAAGCACTCCTTGGCGGCGTCGTAGCTTGGGAACTCGATCAGGAACGGCCGCCCTGCCGAGCTGCCTTCGACGACATCGAACAGATCGCCCCGTGCCAATACTTTGCCGCCAGCCTTCCCGATCAGCGGCCCAGCTTTGGCTGTGTACTGCTGAAACTCTGCGGGGTCTGTGACAACCGCGGTGATTATCCAGTAGCCCTTCTTATCTGAGCTCATCGGTTCGACCCTCGCCTATCTCTGGTTCGACATTAACGGGCGCTTTGCGGATGGGCGGTATCGGATTCGAACCGATGACCCCCTGCGTGTAAAGCAGGTGCTCTAACCAGCTGAGCTAACCGCCCACAGGCATGATCGCATGCTCCAGCGCTCGACGGATTGGTACCCGCTGGCTGCGCTCCCGTCTGGGGTTAGACTTTCTAGATGCCTGATGCCCATAGGTCGGTAAGACCAATCCTGCTTGGCGCGGTGCTCGCGGTAGCGGTCGCCATGTGTGCGAGTGGCACGAGCGTCGCGGCCCCGGCGCACATCGTCACCGATCTGAACCACGTAACGACGGTCACGACGGAGGTCAAGGCGCAGAAGCTCTACAACGCCCTGATCGCGTTGAAGCTTCCTTCGGCCTGGCCATTCGCCTCATACAGCGCGATCTCATCTGGCGGAGTTCGGTTTGGAAACGTCAACGTGGAGCTCGGCGCTGGCACATCGCCGTCCGCCGGCAATCAGTTCGTCACCTTTCAGCCGCCTTCCCTAACCGGGCTGACAGCGGCGCTCGACGAGCGCGGCATCGAACACGGTCCTCCTACGCCGATTACCGCGGGCAGCAAGTTGCTGTACACGCTGATCGAGCTGCCGAGCTACTCGCAGGCCAACAGGCTGACCGCCCAGTTCTGCGTATACAACTTCCCCAATGGTCGGCCGACCCGCGTGGCTCCGCCCAATCGTGCTGGGATCGTCAACGTCTCACGCGTTGTCATCAACGCCAAGAATCCGAGCTCCTGGGAGAAGCTGTTCGCCCCATCCTCGCCGTCTGCGGGCGGCGTCTACCGACTTCCCGGTGGGCCTCTAGTTCAGCTTCAGCGGGGTCGGAGAAATTCAGTCTCCGCGCTCGACGTTCGCGTCAAGAACGTTGCTGCCGCCGTCCTCGCGTTTAGGGCCGTTGGAATCTCTGCACGCGGTCATGTTGCGAACGTTGGCTCGTTGAGGCTCCGCCTGTTGGCAGTGAGCGGTTCAGCGGTTACCGGGAGGCACTAGCCAGAGGGCTTGTCGGCTTCAGCAACGGCGAAGTCGAAGAAGTCGGTTACCGCCGCTGACTTTGGCCCTACAGAAGAGCGCATCACGTGCCAAGGCCTGCCGGGCGGCACGTTCGTCAGCGGGATCACGGCCAGCGTGCCACTCTCCAGCTCGCTCGCAACCGAGTCGCGGGCTAGGAATGAGATCCCAAGCCCCGAGCGCACGGCCTGCTTGATCGCCCCGTTTGAGCCAAGCGTCAGCGTGCTGACCGTCAGCCCGTTGGCGGCGATGTAGTCCTCGTTGGCGGTCCTCGTGCCGGAACCTTGCTCTCGCAGCAGCCAGCGGCTGCCGTTCAATTCGGCCGCTGTGACCGAGGACTTCTTCGTCAGCGGCTCGTCCGGCGCGCCGGCCAGCACCAGTTCGTTCGGCCGGACCGACTGCGACTTGATCCTGCCTTCGCGGCCGCCGCTTGGCGGCCGGCCGACAAACGCGATGTCGGCTTCGCGCCTCAACAGAAGCTGCAAGACGCGCTCGCGGTTGCCTACCGCGAGCGTCAGATCAACGTCATGGTTGCGCCAAGCGTAACGCTGCAGCAGCACTGGGACGAATGATTCGGCCGCGGTCGTCACGGCGGCAATCCTCAACCCGCTGGAGGCCACGCCGGATGCTTCGACAGCCGCGGCCGCGCCGCGGTCGAGTAGGCCGATGATGTCTGTCGCATAAGGGGCAAACGCGCGCCCCGCCGCCGTCGGCGTGACACCACGCCCGTCGCGCTCCAGCAGCGGCGCGCCGATCTCACGCGTCAGCGCTCGAACAGCGGCCGAGATTGACGGCTGCGTGACGACCAGCTCCTCAGCGGCAGCAGTTACCGAGCCAGAACGGATTACTGCAAGGAAGCTGCGCAGTTGGGTGAGTGTGATCGCCACGCGCCAAAGATAGACGAGTGGCTAAGTGTTATGGCGAATTGTTTGGCTTAGCGTTGCGTTGGCGTACTAACCGGTGACGCCACCAGGCGTCGGCGTCAGCGATCCGATGACACCGATCCTGAAGCCGAACCATGGGTAGCGATTCTTCAGGTTGTTGTCCTCAGCATCGAGGCCAACGGCTGATAGCCAGAGCTGAATCGCGTCATTCTCGCCAACAGGCGAACTCGCGATCCCGCCGTGCAGTCTGCGCCATGTCAGCGCCTTGTCTTCGCCGACAGGCGCTGCAGCAATGGTGTCGGTCCACTCGACGACGTTGCCGCCCTGATCGAGAGTTCCCCACGGCGAGCGCGTCCGCGTCTGCCCGACGGTGCTGACGCTGCCTTGGAAGAACTTATTCAGTTCAGTCGGGTCGCCTGGGAACGGGTAAACCGAGCAGTCTGCTGCCGATACTTGCGAGGGGCACCACTGTGGTGACGGTAGGCCCGGGGCGGTGTAGGTAGAGAGCGGCTGGCTCGACGCGTTCGTAACCGCTCCTGTGCCGGGGTTGAGTAGAGAGGCGTTCGGCGCCGTTGCCGCTCCGTCACCGAACACGCCGGCGTTGGTGGGGTACTTCCAGTAGGAGTCTGTGCCGCCGCCCTTCGGGTCGTAGTAGGCCGCCTTCATCCATTCGTTCTGGCTTGGGATCACGAAACCCTTAGAAGCCTTTCGCCCGCTGCCTCCACTCGGCCGGGTAACGCCGAGGTCATACATTCCGGTCTCGGTCCTGGCTGACAGTTGGACGCGGTAGGTGGTGATTGTGCGCCCATTCGCGCGGCTGGTCTTCTTTGACAGCAGCGTTCCGTTTTGTAGCGCGTTGACGAAACGGGCGGCGCGACCGAATGTCGCGAATCCGTAGGGCTTGTTCGCCCACTGCGGGTAGGCGACGCTGTAGCGCGTGCCGCGCGGCGCGCGCTGATCGAAGTTGATTGAGCCGAAGCGTGGCCAGCGCGTTGCGCTCTCTTGCGTCGTGTAGAGCCGTGGCGGGTTCGTGAGGCCATAGTTGGCGGTGTTTAGAAAAGCGACGTACTGAGCGACTGTGACCTCAAGTTCGCCGATTTGGTAGCGGTTCTTGACGCCGCCGACCGCCATACAGGGGCCGAATGGCGCCGGGTCTGGTTCGGGAACGCCAGCGCACGAGGGGTAGATCGCGTCGGTGAAGGGAACGATGCTGACCGACTTATTGCCGGGGGAATCGATCGAAACGGTTCGAACCGAGATCACCTTCCCGTACTTTTGGGCGCTCGCTTGGGCCGGGAGGACAGCTACGAGCGCGATCAGAAACGGAAACAACATCAACTTTTTCATGGAGCGCAGTAAAGCAGACGATGCGATCGACATTGCGCCACATTCGCGCCAACTATGCGCCTTGTGGAGAGTGCCTACGTGCGATGCGCCCGACAGGATTCGAACCTGTGTCTGACCGATTATGAGTCGGGGGCTCTAACCGCTGAGCTACGGGCGCGCCCTGAGTATGGCGCGGATTGACGCTCGGATGTAGTGTTCTTCGCCGGTTCCCAATTGCCTAGGAGGCGAAGACGAGCGATGTCCGACGACACAACGAAGTACCTGCTCACAGAAGACAAGATCCCGACCCACTGGATCAACATCGCTCCCGACCTGCCCGGTGAACCGCTGCCGCCGCTGAACCCAGCCACTAAGGAGCCCGCAGGGCCGGAAGATTTCCTTGGCATCTTCGCCGAAGAGCTGATCATGCAGGAGGTCTCGCAGGAGCCGGAGATCGAAATCCCTGAGGAGGTGCGCGAGGTCTACAAGCTCTGGCGCCCAACGCCGCTCTACCGTGCCCGCCGCCTTGAGAAGGCGCTCGACACACCGGCCCACATCTACTTCAAGTACGAGGGCGTGTCGCCGACCGGCTCGCACAAGCCAAACACGGCCGTCCCGCAGGCTTTCGCCAACGCCAAAGCCGGGATCAAGAAGCTGACGACTGAAACCGGCGCTGGCCAGTGGGGCTCGTCGCTGGCCTTCGCCTGCGGCCTCTTTGACCTTGAGTGTGAGGTCTTCATGGTTGGCTCGTCTTATGACAGCAAGCCATACCGCCGCTCGATGATCGAAACCTTCGGCGCGACAGTCCACCGCTCACCGTCCGACCTGACTGAGGCCGGCCGAGCCAACGCGCAGCACCCGACCGGTTCGCTGGGGATCGCGATCTCGGAAGCGGTTGAGATCGCTGCTCAGAGCCCGGACGTCAACTACGCGCTCGGCTCAGTGCTCAGCCACGTGATTCTGCACCAGACGATCATCGGCCAGGAGTCGATTCTGCAGATGGAGATGGCTGGCGAGGAGCCCGACACGGTCATCGCCTGTTTCGGCGGTGGCTCCAACTTCGGTGGCCTGACGATTCCTTGGCTGCGTCGCAACATTCGCGACGGTGCAACGACTCGCTTCATCGCCGCCGAGCCTGCCGCCTGCCCAACGCTGACGAAGGGCGAGTACGCCTACGACTTCGGCGACACGCAGGGTTTGACACCGATGATGCCGATGTACACGCTCGGGCACGACTTCGTGCCGCCGCCTGTGCATGCCGGTGGCCTCCGCTACCACGGCGCTTCGCCGCTGATCTCAGCGCTGGTGCACGGCGGGATGGTCGAAGCTCGCTCGGTCGCGCAGAACGACACCTTCGCCGCCGGGCTGCAGTTCGCCCGCACTGAGGGAATCATTCCGGCGCCGGAGCCAACCCACGCGATCAGCGTCACGATCGCCGAAGCCGAAGCGGCCAAGCAGGCCGGCGAGGAACGCGTGATTCTGTTCGGTCTCTGTGGCCATGGAAACTTCGATCTGGCCTCATATGACGCCTATCTGGCGGGAAATCTCGAAAATCTTGAGTTCTCTCAGCAGGAGATGGACGAGGCAATGGCGAAACTCCCTGATGGCGTACCAGCAATCTGATCGCCACTAACCCAATCAAGGAGCAATTCTTCAGATGACTACCGCAGGCGCAGAACCCGGCCACATCGACGTAGGGAAGGTCCTAACCGATACCGGCGACGTGCTGAAGAAGTCTTTCGCGACGGTTTGGATCATCGCGCTGATTCTCTTCATTCCGGTCGCAATCCTCGGCTACTTCGCAAGCGAAGGTTGGCTGATCAACGTGATCTACAGCATCGCTTCACTGATCGCGAGCCTTTACATGGCGGGCGCCGTTGTTCGCGTCGTCCAAGATGTTGAAGCTGACGGCAAGGTAGACGCCAGCGTCGGCGATCTGCTCGGATCGATCAGCTCCAAGCTATGGCCGTTGCTCCTGCTGAGCGTCGTTACCGGCATTCTGATCGTGATTGGCTTCATCTTCTTCATCATCCCGGGGATCATCCTCGCGCTGATGTGGCTGGTTGCCGTGCCGGTACTGGTCGCCGAGGACAAGGGTGTCTTCGCCTCAATGAGCCGCAGCAGTGAGCTCACGAAGGGAAATCGTTGGCGTTTGATCCTGCTCTTCATCGTGATCTACGTGCTGCTCGCGGTGATCTTCGTGGTCATCGCCATCTTCGCGGCAATCACGCCGATCCTCGGCGTCATCATCGGGATCCTGGTCGCGATCGTCGTTTACCCGTACATCGCGATCATCATCGCCGTCACTTATTACGAACTACTTGCGGCTCATGGTGAGTCGAAGCCTGGCCCAGGTGTCGCCACCTCGGGCGGGGAGATGCCTGCCTAACCGCAGCGTCTAAGCAAGAAATTCTGTTGGCCACGGGCCGTCGCGCATCAGCGCGGCGGCCCGTTGTCGTTCCGACGCGAAAACACGCTTGCGGGAGCGATACCGCTGGTGTACGTTCGGACTATGACTCAAGATTCCGATACGCCAGAACAGCCTGAGACTCCTGACACTCCTGAGACTCCGGCAGAGTCAACGCCGCCAGCAACTCCTCCGCCCGCGCAGCCACCCGCGACTCCTCCGCCCGCCGCGCCGCCTGCGGCTCCGGCGATGCAACCGCCGACGACCGCACCGGTCGCGCAGCCGGTCGCCCCGGCAGCCGGCACGGTGCCAATACAACCCGGTCAAGGCGGCCTTGCGATCGCCGCATTCGTCTGCGGGCTCATCGGCCTGCTCACCTCGTGGTGCTGCATTGGAATCCCGTTGGCGATCGCTGCCGTTGTCTGCGGCATCCTCGGCAAGAAGGAAGCCGAGAAGCGCGGCGCGTCCAACTGGATGTGGATGACCGGCTTGATCCTCGGCGCCGTCGCGCTCGTGATCTTCGTGATCATGTTGATCATTGGTGTCGCCAGCACCGACTTCAACACCATCAACACGAACTAAGCGGGTACGCAGATCGCCACTTCGCACACAAGCTGCGAGCACGTTCATAAGCGGCGGCTTAGCGCTGACCAGCAGCGCGCTTTCTACCTCGGCGGTGGCGCGCTGGCGGTGCTGGTCGCGCCATTCCTGACGGCGCTGCTCTGCTTCAGCACTTCGATTGCCAACGGCGGCGGTGGCTGCCCGATGTTGCAGGCAACCGGTGTGCCATGCCCGGCCTGCGGCGCGACTCGGGCCTTCGTGCTCTTCTCGCACGGCGATGCAGGTGGTGCAATGCGTTTCAACTGGAGCTGGCTCGTGATCTGGTTTGTGATCGCCGGTGCGATGTTCACAGCGGCTTGGCGGCTTTGGCAGCAGCGGACGGCGCTGCCGGATTGGGCGAGACGCTTCGGCGGCTGGCTTCAGACGCATCCAGCGGCCGTCGTCGCGCTGCCGTTCGCTTTGCTACTCGGCCCGTGGCTCGTAGCGCTGGCGAACCTAAACGCGATCCGCTAGGCAGCGACTTCGACTGCAGCCTGCGGTGTATTGCTTAAGACGCGCGCCGGTTCGGCGCGGTGAACCATCACAGGCATTCCCTGGGTAGGCGAGATCGTTGGCGCGAGGCGGATGTTGAGCTCGTAGCCGGGCAGCACCTCGAGGCGGCAGCGCTCGAAGATCGCGCGCATGATCGCGCCAACCTCGGCTTGGCCGAATCGCATCCCCAGACAGGTGCGTGAGCCGCCGCCGAAGGGGATGTATTGACCCTTCTTCATTGCTTTCTTGCCCGCTTCGGTGAATCGCATCGGGTCGAAGGTTTCAGGTGAGTCCCAAACGTCTGGAAGGTGGTGGCTGGCCCACGAGCAGTAGTTGACATGCGCCTTGCCGGGAACGGTCACGCCGGCAAACTCGAACGGTTCAACCGAGCGGCGCGGGCCGATGTAGGCCGGCGGGTACATCCGCAGAGTCTCATCGAAGATCATCTCCGGAGTGATCTGAGGATCATCGAGCAGCTCGGGGTTCTTTGAGAGTTCGTAGAACATGAAGGTGACGCTGGAACTGGTTGTGTCGTGGCCAGCGAAGAGCAGCGTCATCGCGTGGTCGCGGATGTGGCGGTCCTCAAGGCTCTGGCCGTCCTCATCCTCAGCGTCGAGCAGCAGTGAGAGGACGTCGTCGCCGCGTTCGCCGTTGGCTCGGCGGCGGTCGATCTCGCCGTAGATCAGTTGATCAAGCCGCGCACGCGACTTGACGAGCTTGGCGTAGGGCGTGAACGGGCCGCGCGCCAGCTGCAGCGCGAAGTCGCGGGCGTGGAACGAGAGTGCGTTCTCGAACTCGGTTACGGCGTCGAAGTCACCGGCGCGGGCCTTGTCCGGGTCGAGGCCGAAGAGCGCCCTCAGTGCGACGCGCAGCGCTAGGTGACGGACCCAGTCGTAAAGGTCGATCACAGTGCCGGGAATAAGGTCCTCTGCGGCGCGGTCAACTTCTTCATTGATGATCTCGGTTGCGCTGGCGATCTTCTTGCTGTGAAAGGCGGGAAGCATCAGTTTGCGCGATGAGCGATGGAAGGCGCCGTCGATCGTCAGCATTCCATCGCCGAGCAGCGGAATCAGGTCGCGCATGTAGCCCTCGCGCCAGGTGAAGTTGTCGGCGTGCGAGACGAGCATGTAGTGATTCGCTTCTGGCCCGAGCATCATCACCGCGTTGAAGTGGAGCACCTTGATCGTGAAGACCGGGCCATAGCGCTCGTAGTACTCGAGGTACATGCCGAGCGGGTCCTCCGAAAAGCGCTTCGTGTTGGCGAGGCTGAAGTTCCGTGGGCCGGGGGGCCAAGGGACCGTTGCCGCACGGTCGTCGACGACGTCCTGGAGCATCAGCTTCAGTGGGTTAGGGCTGTGGGGAGCCGGGCCTTCGAGCATCACTGATCAGGCTACTGCAGCTAACGCTCCCCGAGCAGACGAACGGCCCCGGGGGGACGGGGCCGTTCGCTACTGCTGCGTGCTGCGCTGCTGCTTAGCGGTTGCCGCGCAGCTTGGCGAGAATGTCCGCCAGGCGCTGCTGGAGAGTTTCATTGATTGCGTTTGCGTCACGTGTCTTCGGCTCGGCGCGCTTGACGGTCTCGCAGGATCCGTTCGCGTTCTCTGCCGTCGCATCGCTGATCACGTCGGCGTTGTCGAGGTTCGCAACGTCGGTGCCGTCGCCGCAGCTGATCGCGTCGGCTTCGCCGTCACGGGCGTTTAGGCGGTCGTTGCCTGCGCCACCGTTGAGCGTGTCGCCAACAGCGTCGGCGGCGCCATCAGCTCCAGGAACCACGTCGGCGCGCGCGACTGCCCAGAGACGGTCGTTTCCGTCGCCGCCGTTGAGGACGTCAACGCCAGCGTTCGCGAACAGCAAGTCGTTGCCTGCTTCGCCTGACAGGTTGTCGTCGCCGCGGCCACCGACCACAAGGTCGTTGCCTTCTCCCGCTGTAACCACGTCAGCGCCGTTTAGGGCGAATACGCGGTCGTTGCCGCCGAGAGCGGAGATTGAGTCTGCTGCCTTCGTTCCGATAAGTCGTTCGCCGGAGTCGGTGCCGGTGACGCTGGCTGCCGATGCGACGGAGGCCGTAGCTGCCAGCGCAGCCAGTGAGGCACCGAGGATTGGGATGATTCGATTGCGTTGCATTCGGGTTCCTTCCCGTTGGTTTGCGTTGCAGGTTGCAGACGGTGAAACCCCCCTCGATCGGCAGAGTTGCGGTCGCCGCTGAGCGATGCGGCGGCGGGATTGTCATACTTCGCAGGCGCCCGGGGGCGTAGCTCAGTTGGTTAGAGCGCCGGCCTGTCACGCCGGAGGTCGCGGGTTCGAGTCCCGTCGCTCCCGTTTTCCCCGTGCAGTAGACCTTCTCTGGGCTACGATCGCTCCATGACGACGATCGATGAAACTCGCCTTCCCGGAGTCGGTGTCCGACACGAGTTCACTACGCACCGTGGTGAGCGCGTCGGTGTGCTCAAACACCTAGCTGGCGACCGCGAACTCCTGGTTTACAGCCGCGACGACCCTGACAGCTGCGAGCGAACTTTGAGACTCGATGAAGCTGACGCCGAGGCGCTTGCGGAGCTGCTCGGAATCTCGCAGCTGGCTCAGAGCCTTGGTGCTGTTCGCGAGGCCGTCGGAGGGCTGGTGATCGAGTGGGTCGACATCGCAGCCGGGACGCCTTACGCCGGTCGCACGATCGCGGACTCGGAGCTGCGGACGCGCACCGGTGTGTCGATCATCGCGCTGCTGCGCGAGAGCGGCGCGATCCCCGCGCCGACTCCGGATCAGCAATTCGAGGCCGGTGACACGGTGATCGTGGTAGGCACGCTGGAAGGCGTGCGCGAAGCAGAAGCGCTCTTCGAGGGTCGATAGACCGGTGGCGCTGGCCGCCGCCGCTCCGGGCACCGACATTGCCGTTGTACTGCTCGAGATCGGCGGCTTGCTGCTGCTTCTCGGGCTGCTCTCAAAGCTCGCGCAGCGGCTGCGAACGAGCCCGGTCGCGTTCTATCTTGCTGTTGGCGTACTGCTTGGCATAAGCCCGATTGATGTTGCGCCGCAAGTGATCGATGTAGGAGCAGCGATCGGCGTTGTCCTGCTGCTGTTCTTCATCGGTCTTGAGTACACGGGCAAGGAGCTGCTCGGCACGCTTCGCCATCAGGCCCGCTCGGGCGCCGTCGACGCCTTCCTCAACGTGGTGCCGGCGATCGCGATTGGCCTGCTGATGGGGCTCGAACCGGTCGCGATCTTCGCCCTCGTCGGGATTACTTGGGCGTCATCGTCGGGAATCGTGGCACGGACGATTGAAGATTTAGGGCGAATCGGTAACCGCGAAACGCAGGGCGTTCTCTCGGTCCTGGTGATCGAGGATGTGGCGATGGCTGCTTACCTTCCGCTGCTCACCGTCCTGCTTGCGGGCGGCGCGCTGGCCGCAGCGCTCGGTTCAATGGCCGTCGCCTTGGCCGTTGTTGCGCTCGTGCTCTTCTTCGCCGTCCGGGGCTCTTCGCACGCCGAGCGCGCCTTTGGTTCCGCTGCGGGCGAGTCGCTGGTCTTGATGATGCTCGGCGTCACGCTGCTGGTAGCTGGGGTGGCCGAACTTGTTCAGGTCTCGGCTGCTGTCGGCGCGTTCCTTGTGGGGATCGTCGTCTCCGGCCGCCTCGCCGATCGCACGCGCAGCACGCTGGCACCGCTGCGGGACCTCTTCGCCGCGGCCTTCTTTGTCTTCTTCGGCCTGCAGATTGACCTTGGCGGTCTGCTGCCAGAGATTGGATGGGTTGCGCTGCTCTGTGCTGCGGGTATCGGCGGAAAGATGCTCACCGGCTGGTATGTGGCGGCGCGCGCCCACGGAAAGTTTGCCTCACGCTTGCGCGCCGCAACGGTGCTGATCCCGCGCGGTGAGTTTGCGATCGTGATCGCTTCGCTGGCGGTTGCCGCCGGCGTTGACGCGCGGATCGGGCCGATCACCGCCGGCTACGTCCTCGCGTTGGCGCTGATCGGGTCGCTTGCTACGCGCTTCGCGGATCCATTCTCCCGCCGCTGGATCGCCGCCCGCTCCGGGTCTAGCTAGTGGGTCGTTGGGATCCTGGAGCAGTCACCAGCCGCGGGTGCCAGGCCCGCCCTTGAGCGGCCCCTCGATCTCGTCGGTTACCCAGCCGCCGTAGAAGTCGCCTTCCTGCGCGCGAACCACCTCGTCGTCGAGCAGGCAGCGATCCATCCGCTCCGGGTAGACGGCGATGTGACCAGCCAGCGCCGTGTAGGCGGCGACCGGGTTTGGGTAGGTCCATGCGGCGGCAGCTGCCACCTTGCCGCCAGCGCATACGTCGAGATACTCAGCGACGCCCTTGAATTCGCAGAAGGTCGAGCCTTGGTCGGAGGGGACCAAGGCCGCAGCGACGAAATCCTGAAGAGGGATGTAGATCACCGGGGGGTGGCTTGTTTCAAGGACGCGCAGCGCACGACTGCTGTCGGCGATCAGTTCGCCGCCGAATTCGACCCTTGCGCGCCGCTTGCATGGCTCAAGACGCGGTGGCCTCGGGTAATCCCAGACGTTCTCGCTCATCGCTCTGCTTAGGCTACGACGCTGAACGTCGACCGGATCAGCACCAGCTTCAATCGGAACCTGCGAGAATGAGCCAATGAGCACTGCCTACAGCACCCCAGACCCCAAGAAGCGCCGCAACGTGATGATCGCCGCCCTCGTGGCGGTCGTTGTCGTCGTCGCCGCCGTCCTTATCCTGATCAGCTCAGGCGACAGCAACAGCAACGGCGGTGCGCCGAGTGCGAACGGGCCGCTGAAGGGTCTGAAAGAGACGAAGGCGATGCTCGACGGTATTCCGCAACAGGGCAACGCGCTCGGCAATAAGAACGCTCCCGTGACAATGATTGAGTACGCCGACTACCAGTGCCCGTTCTGCCGCGACTATGCGCTGGGCACGATGCCGGTGCTGATCAATGACTACGTCCGCACCGGCAAGCTGCGGATGGAATTGGCGCCGCTTACCTTCATCGGCCCCGATTCGGAGACCGCCGCTCGCGCCGGCGTTGCCGCAGGCGAGCAGAACCTCGAGTGGAACTTCACTCACCTCTTCTACTTCAATCAGGGCACTGAACGAAGCGGCTACGTGACCGACTCGTTCATCAACAAGCTCTACGCCGGTGCGGGCGTTGACGCCGCCAAGGCCAACGCCTTCCGCAAAACACCGGCCGCGGCTGTGCCTCTCGCCGCTGCCGCCGCCGGCGCCCAGAAGTACGGCGTGGCATCGACCCCCTCGTTTGTTGTTGGCCCGACCGGCGGCCCGTACACGAAGCTTGAGGTCGACATCGGCAATGCCGATGCCTTCAAGTCGGCGTTCGACGCGCTGCTGAAGTAGAGCGCGAGTGCTTGACCGCCGTCTCTATCGCGCAGCGCTCGCGCTGGTACTGCTTGGCATCGCCGTCGCCGCCTACCTGACCTACGTCCACTACGCGGGAATCGAACCGGCCT
>WLNV01000179.1 GCA_009699615.1 Actinomycetota bacterium | reverse complement strand
TTCCGGCGCCAATTCGACAAGGCCGCTCGCGGTGCGCAGTGATTCAGGGATCCGCGGTTCGAGCGGCCCCAGGTCAATTCCGTGCGGGCTGGCTTCCAGCTTTGCCAGCGTCAGGCCGCCTGGGTTGGCACCAAAGCCTTCTCCGTAAGGGCCGCAGCGCAGCATGATGTCGAGCAGGCGCTCTGGGCCGCTGCGGTCGCCGACGGCTGCGACAAGTTCGGCCGGCTCGCGGCCGGAGACGAGGGACGTTTCGCTGCGCGTCTCGCGACTGGCAAGTTCGAGCGCAAAGAAATCGTCGATCGGGCCAATATCGGCCTCGGCGCCGGCGCCGCTCGCGATCGCCGTAAGTCGCAGCAAGATCTCCCACTCGTCGAGCATCCCTTCCGGTGGGTCAAAGACCGGCGGCGAGTAGTTGGCGAAATTGCGGATTGCGAAGACGGTGAAGACGAGGTCGAAATGCGAATGTTCAAGCGCCGAGAGTGCCGGCAGAATTACGTGCGCGTGGCGCGATGTTTCGTTGCGGTAGATGTCGATGCTGATCATCAGATCGAGCGTGTCCAGCGCCTTCGCGAGTCGGTCGCCGTTCGGCGTTGAGAGCACCGGGTTGCCGCCGATCGTGATCAGCGAGCGGATCTGGCCTTCGCCGGGGGTTTCGATCTCCTCGGCAAGGCAGTTGACGGGAAGCTCGCCGAGCACCTCGCCGCGACCCTTCGCCCGCGTAGCCCAGCGGTGGATCTTCATGCCGCGGCCGCTGCCTGCCTCGCCCTGCGTGTTAGGCGCGCCTGCCGGCGGCTTGGGGAACATCACGCCGCCGGGGCGGTCGAGGTTGCCGGTAAGCGTGTTGATCACGTCGATCAGCCAACTTGTGACGGTGCCGAAGGGCTGCGTTGTCGTGCCGATCCGGCCGTAGACGGCTGCGCTCGGCGCGGCCGCCAATTCGCGTGCGATCCGGCGGATCGTCTCGGCGTCAAAGCCGCAGCTTGTCGCGACGGCCTCGGGCGTGAACGGCTGCGCCGCCTCCTCAACCTGTTCGATCCCGTTCAACAGCCCGTCGAGGTGGTCGCCGGGTGCGACCAATCCTTCGTCGAAGAGCGTGTTGACGATCGCGAAGCAGAGCAGCGCGTCGCCGCCGGGGCGGATGAAGTGGTGCTCGTCGGCGGCCTCTGCTGTGCGCGAGCGACGCGGGTCGATCACGACGACCTTGCCGCCACGCTCTCCGATCTTCTTCATCCGGCCGCGGAAGTCGGGCGCCGTCATCATCGAACCGTTCGAAACGAGCGGGTCGGCGCCGAGGATCAGCAGGTAGTCGGTGCGGTCAATGTCAGGGATTGAGATGCTCAGCGAGGTGCCGAACATCAGGCCGCAGGCAACCTGCTTCGGGGCCTGATCAACGCTGCTGGCGGAGAAGATGTTGCGCGTCCCGATCGCCTTCAGCATCGGCCTGCCGTAAATCAGTCCGCTAAGCGAATGGGCGACCGGATTGCCAAGGTAGGCGGAGAAGGCTTGGCGGCCTGACTCGGCGTCGATCTGCTTGAAGCGCTCGTCGATGAAGGCGAAGGCTTCGTCCCAGCTGCAGGGCGCAAGTTCGCCATCGGCGCCGCGCATCATCGGCGTGCGCAGGCGGTCGGGATCATCGTGCAGGGCACCGATGTTGGCGCCCTTCGGGCAGATGAAGCCGTGGCTGAGAACGTCGTCCTTGTCGCCGCGAACCTTCGTGACTGCGCCGTCCTCGATCGTCAGTTCGAGCCCGCAAGTCGCTTCACAAAGCGGGCAGGTGCGGAAAGCCGTCGTTGCCATCTTCTAAGCCTATACGCGTCGGCGCTCTTATCCTCACGTGAGTGGCTGAGAAGAAGCAGATAAGCGAACGTGAGCAGCGCCTGCGTGAGCAGCGCCTGGCGCTCCCTGACGGACCCGGCGTCTACCTGTTCAAGAACGCCGACGACGAAGTGATCTACGTCGGCAAGTCTCTCTCGCTGCGCAAACGCGTCAGCAGCCACTTCAGCTCGCCGGTCACGCGAGGTGGCGTCCGGATGGTCGATTCGGTCGAGGCGATCGATTTCATCCTGCTCAGCTCCGACGCCGAAGCGCTGCTGACCGAGCAGACGCTGATCACGCGCCACGAACCGCGCTTCAACATTCAACTGCGCGACGACAAGAGCTATCCCTACATCGCCGTCTCAACCGACGAGCAGTACCCGCGCATCTACTTGACTCGCGAGCGACGTCGCAGCGGCCGCGTCTACTTCGGCCCGTATTCCAATCCGCGCCGAGCGCGCAGCACCGTTGAGGTTCTGGAGAAGGTCTTTCAGATTCGTTCCTGCCGCGGGCCCGAGCCGGGTCGGCGGACCGGTTCGCCCTGCCTCGATTACCACATTGAACGTTGCGAAGCCCCATGCGTTGGTTACGTAACCGAGGAGCACTACCGCAAGAACGTTGACGGCGTTATCGCCTTTCTCTCCGGCAACTTCCGCGAGATCGAAGATCAGCTCGAAGCGCGGATGAAGGCCGCCGCCGCAGCCCACGAGTACGAGCGCGCTGCCGCCGAACGCAATCGCCTGACTGCAGTCCGCTCGCTGCTCGAAAGCCAGGGCGTCGTCAACGAGGCCGCGGGGTCGTTCGACGCGATCGCCGTCGCCGCCGATGGGACAGAGGCCAACGCGCAGGTCTTTCAGGTCCGTGACGGCGTGCTGGCCGACCGCCAGTCGTTCTACCTCGACAACCCCGGAGAACTGGAGAGTGGTGAGGTGGCGGTCGAGTTCATTGCCCAGTACTACTCCGGCCGCCCGGGGGTTCCGTCACAGATCATCGTCCAGCAGCAGCTGGCGGAATCCGAGCGGGGCGCCCTTGCCGAGGTGCTCGCCGAGCGACGTGGGGCGGGGGTCGAGATTCGTGCCGCCGAGCGCGGCGCCAAGCGCCGCATCCTTGAGCTTGCGGAACGAAACGCGGCGCTGGCACTCGATCATGAGCGGTTGCGCAACGAGCAGACGCGACGACGACGCGTCGAAGCGCTCGACGAGCTGCAGCGCGAACTGAAGCTCGAATCGCTGCCGATGAGGATCGAATGCTTTGACATCTCGAACCTGATGGGCACGCACACCGTCGCCTCGATGGTCGTCTTCGAATCGGCAACTGCAAAGAAGGCCGACTACCGCCGCTTCACGATTCGCTCGCTTGAGGAGGGCCAGCCGGACGACTTCGCCGCGATGCGCGAAGTGCTCGAGCGGAGAATCAACGCGTGGGAGAGCCAAGCCGACCTGTCGCCGCACGACCCGGCCTACAACCAGTCGTTTGCGACGCTGCCAAACCTGATCGTGATCGATGGTGGAAAGGGTCAGCTCTCTGCGGGGCTTGAGGTTCTCGACCGCTTCCGTGAGCGTGGAGTCGCCGTGATCTCGCTGGCGAAGCGGATCGAAGAGGTGTTCGAGCCTGATCAGAACGCGCCGCTGATGCTCGAACCCGGCAGCGCAGGCCTGCAGTTGCTGCAGCGCGTCCGCGACGAAGCGCACCGCTTCGCGATTGCCCACCACCGCGCGCGCCGCGACGGCGCGATGACGGCTTCGGCGCTTGACAGCGTTCCCGGCGTGGGGCCAAAGCGAAAGAAGGCGCTGATCAAGCAGTTCGGTTCGCCTGAAGCGGTGATGGCGGCCAGCCGCGAAGAGCTTGAGAAGGTCCCTGGCCTGCCCACCAAGGTTGCCAACGACCTGCTCCACCACATGCGCCGCACGGGCAGCTGAGTGCTTGCTTGCGGGGTCGAAACGCTGTGGCGCAATACTTGACCAACGATGAGTGCTGAAAAACCAGCTGGCTCCGAGCCGGGCGGCGAGCCTGTTCCTCTCGAGGATTTCGTCATCATCACCGGAGTCTCCGGCGCCGGGCGCTCGACGGCGATGGAAGCCTTTGAGGACGCCGGCTACTTCTGCGTCGACAACCTCCCGCCGGAGATGATCGGCGGGCTCGTTGACGTCTTTCTTCACGAGGGGTCGAAGGTGCGTCGCGCCGCCGTCGTCTCCGATGCTCGTGGCGGCGAGTACTTCGACCAGATGTCACGAGTGCTTGACGAGTTGGCGCAGGCCAGCATCAACTACCGCGTTCTATTCCTCGACGCGGCCGATCAGGAGCTGCTGACGCGCTACCAGGAGACA
>WLNV01000178.1 GCA_009699615.1 Actinomycetota bacterium | reverse complement strand
GGCGGAGTGCATTTGCCAAAGGCACGCCCTCATGTCTCGGATGCGATAGAATGCGTTGGCGCTGAAAAGAGTTTCGGCGCGCAGATGTGTGCACGGCGGTGACAAAACAGGCCACTGGAGCGTCGGCGATGTGCTGATGCGGGCGGTGTAAAAGCCGGCCAGTGGATAGGTTGTTTCCTTTGGGGGGCAGCCTGGGATGTTTGCCGTGGAAGTTTATGCTGCTGTTCGGCGTTTTGTATTTGTCGATGGGCATAGCCGCCGGGAAGCGGCGCGGGTTTTCGGCCTGAGCCGTGAGACGATTACGAAGATGTGTCGGTTTTCGCTGCCGCCGGGCTATACTCGGACGATGCCGGTGGTGAAGCCGAAGTTGGGCGGGCTACTGCCGGCGATCGAGGCGATCCTGGAGGCTGACCGGACTGCGCCGGTGAAGCAGCGTCACTCGGCCAAGCGGATTTTCGAGCGTCTGCGCGACGAGCATGGGTTCACGGGCGGCTACACTGTGGTCAAGGATCATGTGCGGATCGAACGGGCGCGCGGGCGAGAGACCTTCGTGCCGCTGGCGCATCCACCCGGCCATGCGCAGGTAGATTTTGGCGAAGCGGTGGGCGTGATTGGCGGGGTGCGCCAGAAGATTCATTTCTTCTGCATGGACCTTCCGCAATCGGACGCCTGCTTTGTGAAGGCCTATCCGCGGGAGACGAGTGAGGCATTTCTCGACGGCCACGTTGCGTCTTTCGCCTTCATCGGCGGCGTTCCGCTGTCGATCCTCTACGACAACCTCAAGATCGCGGTGGCGAAGATCTGCGGCGACGGTAAGCGCGAGCGCACACGAGGGTTTACCGAGTTGGTCAGCCATTACTTGTTTGCCGATCGCTTTGGTCGTCCCGGCAAGGGCAATGACAAGGGGAAGGTCGAGGGGCTGGTAAAATACGCGCGCGCCAACTTTATGACGCCGATCCCGATTGCGGCCAGCTACGACGATCTGAACGCGATGCTGGCCGAGCGCTGCCGCCAGCGTCAGTCCGAACGGGCCGGCCGTCATGCCCAGACCATCGGTGAACGGCTCGCCGCTGACCTCGCGGCGCTAGGTGATCTTCCCGCCGTGCCGCTGGAGCCATGCGAGAAGCGTGCGGGACGGGTCTCGTCGACCGCGCTGGTCCGCTACCGCTGCAATGATTACTCGGTGCCGACGGCCTATGGCTTCCAGGACGTCATCGTGAAGGGGTTCGTCGACGAGGTCGTGATCCTGTGTGCGGGCGCCGTTATCGCCCGCCATCCGCGCTCTTATGGCGAGGGCGAGTTCGTGGCCAATCCGCTGCACTATCTTGCGTTGATTGAGACCAAGCCGAATGCGCTCGATCAGGCAGCGGCTCTGCAGGGCTGGGCGCTGCCCGAGGTGTTCCAGCATCTGCGCCACCTGCTGGAAGCTCGCATGGGGAACCGCGGCAAGCGCGAGTTTATCCAGGTGCTGCGGCTGCTGGAGGCGATGCCGCTAGAGATCGTGGCTACCGCCGTGAGTGAGGCGATCCGGCTCGGCGCCATTGGCTTCGATGCGGTCAAGCTGATCGCGCTAGCGCGCATCGAGCGGCGCCCCGCCCGTCTCGACCTGGCGGCCTATCCCCATCTACCCAAGCTGACGGTGAGGACAACATCGGCGGCCGATTATGCAGCGCTGGTTCCGGAACTGGCGGCATGACCACGCCTGACGCGATGCCGGTGGGAACGATGAACGGTACCCCGCAGGTCCTGCTGGCCCATCATCTTAAGCAGCTGAAGCTGCCGACGGTGCTGCGCGAGTATGACAAGGTCGCGCGCGAATGCGCGCGTGATGGCGTCGGTCATCCCAGTTATCTGCTGCGGCTGATCGAACTCGAGCTGATCGACCGTGAGCGGCGGACGGTCGAGCGGCGGATTCGGGCGGCACGGTTCCCGGCGGTCAAGAGCTTCGACACGTTCGAGTTCACTGCCATCCCCAGCCTCAACAAGATGCTCGTGCTGGAACTCGCACGCTGCGAGTTCATCCTACGCCGGGAGAACATCATCGCGCTTGGCAACAGCGGCACCGGCAAGACCCATGTCGCGCTCGCGCTGGGCCTGGCGGCCTGCCAGAAGGGCTTCACGGTGACGTTCACAACCGCCGCCTCGCTGGTCAACCAACTGATGGAAGCGCGTGACGACCGCCGCCTGCTCAAGCTCCAACGAGATCTGCAGGCGGTGAGACTGCTCATTATCGACGAACTCGGCTATGTGCCGCTGTCGCGGACCGGCGCCGAATTGTTGTTCGAGACCTTCTCGCAGCGCTATGAGCGTGGCTCGACCATAATCACCTCGAACCTGCCGTTCGAGGACTGGACCTCAGTGTTGGGCTCGGAGCGGCTTACCGGGGCGCTGCTCGACCGGCTCACCCACCATGTCAGCATCTTGACCATGAACGGCGATAGCTACCGTCTCAAACAATCCGCCGGTCGCCGACGCGCCGCCGCCCGCGCGGACCAAACCCAAGCCCCTTCCGGGGTCGTCGATCCCCACACCGGCGAGATTACCAAAAGCTGATCCGCAACGACCTCAATCGAATGCCATGGGGGCCCAATCGGGACCCCATAGCATATCATCCTGCCTCGCCATCACTGGCCTGCTTTTACTCCGCCACGCTGGCCTGGAATCCAACCGCCGTTGACAGCCTGGAATGCAACCGTCGCCGAGGCGGTGACGGAGTAGTTGAGATCAAGCGTCGCGACGTTCAAATATCCCGACGCATCGCCGGTGTTGAAGGCGCTTTCGGTCAGCCTGCCGATTAGCGCCCGGAGCCCGGACGCTTCCGGTTCTTTCCAACCGGTCGCACTCGCGATTTGGCAAGCGCGGCGCAACAGATCGGCGCCAGTGTGTGATGTGGCCCCATGTTCGTTGAACCGGAATTCGGCCTTTCCAGCGGCGACCAGTTCCACCGCTCCGGTGAAGGACCGGATCGCGAGCTGCGCCGAGGTCGCGAGTTTGCGGTTGTTCAGCCAAGCAATGTCGGCGAGCAGGGCCCGCAGGCCCGCGTTGGCGAGATCTGGCGCGATCTCGGCGAAAATCATTGACTGCTCACCGCGCAAATCATCCGGAATGATCCCGCGCCGCCCGCCCATCACGAACATGGGGCCGTAGGGCTCGCCCCGGTCACCGGGCTTGAAGTGCATCTGCGTAACAGCAGCGAGCAGCCGGTAGGCGCGAACTGCAACGTCCTTCTGCTCTGCGGCGGCCGCTTTGGCGGCCTTGGCATACGGATCGGCGAAGCTTGCGCAGTCGACGCTCTGCAGCTCCGCGATCGGCGCCTCGATGTCGACCTCCTCGAAATCAACCGCTGCCACAAACGGCAGCCCGTTCTCTACAGGTGCAGCGCCCATCGCAGTCGACGTGTTTTCGACGTCGGCGCCCTCGAGTTTCCTTTCCATGACGAGAACGTATCATGGGCTAATGTTCGACCGCGCGGCTTTGTGCGGGACTACCGCTGTCGTGCGGCTCGATGGCGGGCCTATTCGTTTGTCGGCGATCTGTTTGCTCCACCAAGACTTTCACCGATGCCCCCTCGATCGGTAGCCGTTTTGGGCGTTCGCTGGGTCTTTGTCGGGTGCAGAGCGTGACGCTTGCGCATTGCCTCGGCGATGCGGGCTCGGCCCTCGGCTGTGCGAGGTCCCGTCGAGAGGCCCCCGTGGAAACGACAAACGCGTTTCCCCGGCTCGACCCGCACTCCGCAGCGATCGCCCTCGCGGTTGCGCGCTGAACAGATCGGCCGCAGTTTCCTCGGCAAGGACGCCCCGTCGCCTCGGAGGCCAACGGCTGTCATTTCTTGGCAGGTGCCGCCGGCGCCGCAATCGACCCGGTCGCAGATGTAGCGAAACCGAGTCTTCGGGCAGCAAACGAAGCGGTGGCGGTGCCAATCCGCCCAGTTGGCGGGGGAGATACCGCTGCCGGGAGGTGGCCCTTCGTCGATGATCTCCTGGATTTGGCGTTGGCGCAGTTCTTCATCCGCTCGGGCCTCCTCCAGCCTTTGCTTCTCAAGCTTTCTGAGGCTGCTGATCGGGTTCTTCCAGGTGGTCTGCATTTGGTTGGCCGAGTGTGGTTTTATTAGCAGCTTGATAAGACCCCATGACGCGCGAATTTATGGCGGATTC
>WLNV01000177.1 GCA_009699615.1 Actinomycetota bacterium | reverse complement strand
GGGTAGTAGTTGGCTATCTCGACGTCAACGTGGAGCGTCGCGAAGCCTGGCTTCTCCGTTGGCTCGCGCCTGACCTCGATCTCGAGGTAGCCGTCTCCGTCAATGCCGGGCATCGCTACCAGCACGCCGCGCTCAATCCGCCAGCGGACGACGCCACGGGTGTCATCGATCTCGTACTCCGGCTTGCGAAAGGCAAGCAGCAGGAAGGGCCTGCGGATGAAGACGACAAAGCGCTCCTGGTCGGTGTACTGAATGCGAATCAAACCGAGCGTGCAACGCGTCAGGAAGCGCCAATAGGTCCGTGCCAGTCTTTCGAGGTGGACCGGCGTCCACATTGCATCGAGCGCGTCAGAGGCGATCGTTAGATCGGCCGACTGAACCGAGCGAACGGCACCGCTGGCGTCGGTGTGCGTCGAGTCTTTCAGCGCGCTGATCTTTACTGCGCCGACGCGGCGCGGGCGGCTCAGCAGCTTCGTCCCGAGCGCCACCAGCGCCAACGCGACCGCGACGATGGCGGCGATCGCGACGACTATCTCGAGTAGTACAGCGAGAGTGCCCATCAGCCGCTGGTACTGCTCTCCCGCATCGCCCGCTCAACCGCTTGATCAAAGTTCAGCGGGTTGTCGTTGATGCCAGCCGGTGGCGGTGTCCGGACGATCATCTCTTCTTTCAGGCCGTCAATCAGCGGCCTCGCCAATTCCGGTTCGACGCTCGTAACGAAGCGGACCCAATACGACGAGAGCCGCGGCGAGAGCACCGGCACAGGGATGATCAGTGGCTCACGGCGGCCTTCTATCCGCGCGAAGCGCTCCATCATCTGGCGGTAGCTGACGATCTCGGCGCCGCCCAGTTCAACGTCTGCGGGCGGGGATGTGAAGCTCGCCAGCGTCGCCAGCGCGCCGGTCACGTCATCGGCGGCGATCGGCTGTGTGCGCGTTTCGATCCACTTCGGCCCAACCATCAGCGGGAGTCGGTGAACTAGCTGGCTGAGCATTGTGAAAGATGCGCTGTCGGCTCCTATGACCATTGCCGCTCGTGCGTGGACCGGCTCAGGGACGGCGGTCGCGAGGATCTCAGCGACCTCGGCGCGGCTCGTCAGGTGCGCCGAGCCACCACCGGACGGCGGCAGGCCGCCGAGGTAGATGATCCGTCGAACCCCTGCGCGCTCCGCCGCCTCAGCGAAGTTCCTCGCTCCGGTTCGATCATTGAGTTCAAAGTCGCCAGGGGAGCGGCCCATCGAATGGATTAGGTAGTAGGCGACGTCGACGCCCTCGAGCGCCTCGTCCAGCCCTGCGCCGCTCAGCACGTCGCCCTTAACGACCTCGACGCCCTCGCCAAGCTGCGCCTGTCCGGGATCGCGCACCAGTGCCTTCAGATCGTGGCCCTGCGCAAGCAGTTTCGGGAGCAGCGCGCCGCCGACGGCGCCGGTCGCTCCGGTGAGAAGGGTTGACTGTGCGTTATGAGTCTCCATGTGACAACTACGTGGAGGATGACGGAAAGCGATGACCAATTGAGCGCTTTGTTCCGTAACAAGTTCCTGTGGGGGAGTTAGGCCTTGCTTCAAGGCCTCCAAACGCAATGAACGAACTACCAATCAGAGACGTCGCGCAGCAGAGCGGAATCGCTCCCGGAACGCTGCGGATGTGGGAGCAGCGCTACGGCTTCCCAACACCTCAACGGAGCGCGAACGGCTACCGCAGCTACAGCGCCGAGGACGTCGAGACACTCCGCCGAGTAGAAGCATTCCGCCGCCGCGGCCTTTCGATTTCGGCCGCGATTGAGCGCGCAGTTGAGGACGGAGGTCTCTCTGATCGGCCATCGCTCTACGCCTCAATAGCGGCGTCGGGCGCCAACTTCCGCCCGCAGGTGCTGCGCAAATCGACGCTGATAGCGCTCAGCCGCGCGATCGAGCACGAGACCCTCGCCAGCGCCTCCGCACCAATCCTGATCGGTGCGTTTCAGCACGAGTCCTTCTACCGCGCGGTTGAGCCGCGCTACCGACAGATGGCGAAGCAGGCCGACGCCGCGGTCGTGTTCGCCGACTTCAAGGCCGAACGTTCGCCGCGAGGGGGGCCGGTTGAGATTCCGATCGCGCCCGAGGACTCGCTCGGAAACGAGTGGGGCGTGATCGTTGACGCGCCCGGTTATTCGGCCTGCCTGCTCGCTTGGGAACAGCCGGGAGTTACCGAGCCGGGCTCCGCAGAGGACGGCGATCGCCGCTTCGAGGCGATCTGGACGCTTGACCCGCTAGCAACCCGTCGGGCCGCTCAAGCAGCAGCGCGGCTGGTCGGTCGCTGCGACGCGCGGCTGGGTGCCGAACTTGACGGGATTCTGCTTGAACGGCCGCTGGCGATCGATCAACCGGCACCTGCGCTGACCGCGTTGGCAAACCGGGTTGTCGCCTACCTCGAAGTTGCTTAAGGCTGGAGCGACATCAATTCGATCACGCTGCCCGCGGCGAGCAAACCTTCGCCGCGCGGGATCACAACCAGCGCGTCGGCCAGTGCCATCGAACTGAGAATGTGTGAGCCCTGAGGGCCGGTCGCGAACGCCTCGTCGCCTTCAATTCTGACGCGAACGCATTCGTCACGGTCGGGGTGGCGGGAGATCGATTCGCCCAGCGCCGTGGTCTGCGTCGGCTGCTGCGGGCGTCCTTGCAGTGCCCTCAGTGCCGGAGCGGCAAAGAGTAGGAAGGTGACCATCGCCGAAACAGGGTTTCCCGGCAGTCCGAAGACAAGCGTTCCGTCGCGGCTGCCGAACCAGGTGGGCCGACCTGGCCGCAAGGCAACTCGCCAGAAGTGCTCTTCGACGCCGAGCCCGAGTAAGGCGCCCTTGACGTGATCGTGTGGACCGACCGAAACGCCGCCGGAGCAGACGACCACGTCGGCGAGCTCCAAGGCCTCGGCGAATGCGTCGCTCGTTGCCGTCGGATCGTCGCCGACATGTCGCGCCAGTACGACTTCGGCGCCGGCTGCTCGGACGAGCGCTTGTAGCGTCGTCAGGTTGGAGTCGTGCAGCTCTCCCGGCGCCAGTGCTTCGCCCGGTTCGCGCAGTTCGTCGCCGGTGGCAATGACGGCAACGCGGGCGCGGCGAGTGCAGCTCAGCTCTGCGCGCCCTGCGGCGACCGCGATCCCAAGCTCTGCGGGCCCCAGCTCGCGGCCCGCAGCGAGCACTTCGTCGCCGGCGCGCAGATCCTCGCCGGCGAGGCGAACGTTGCGTCCGGCGGTCAGTTCCTCGAGCAGCGTCACGCTCTCGCCGTTCTCTTTGACGACCTCGATCGGCGCGACTGCGTCGGCGCCCTCCGGCATCGTCGCTCCGGTCGAGATTCGCACCGCCTCGCCGTCGCCGACTGTCACCGCCGCTGGGTGGCCCGCGCGCGATTCGCCGATTACCGTCAGCGTGCGGCTGGCGCTCCCCGACCTCGCCGCGAAGCCGTCCATCGCACTGTTGTCGCGGCTCGGGACGTCGCCGCCGGCGGTCACCTGTTCTGCCAGCACCAATCCCAGCGCTTCGTCAACTGCCGTGGTCGCGGCAGGCAAGATGCTGCAGTGGCCAGCAATCAGCACCTGAGCATCGGCGATGTTGAGCGGCTTGTCAGCCACGCTCTGCTCAGCTCGCGGCGGGGATCGCGCCGGGCAACTGGGCGGCGCTCAGCTGGGTCAGCTTCGTGCTGCTGCGCAGCACGCCAACGGCGCCGCGGCCGGTGTCGACGAAGCCGAGCCGCCTTGCAGCTTGGATAGTCAGGTCGTAGCTGATGCCGGGGCCGTATGGGCCGCGGTCGATCACGGGGACGGTGATCGACTTGCCGTGGAAGCTGAAGTCGAGCATCGTGCCGCAGGGGAGCGTCTTGTGGGCGACGCCGAGCGTTGCCTTACGCAGCTTCACTCCGCACGCCGAGGTTGTTCCTGCTTGGTCGTACCAGGTGGCCTGGGTCTTGTTGTGGACGGTAATGACGGTCGTTGGCGTTGCACCGAGGTCGGTTGCGCGTGCGCCCTTGGCGACGGCACGTGCGAGGAAGCGGCCGCTCTTTGGCGCACGCCATAGGAGCTTGAAGCTGCCGTCGCGGGCGGCCGGCCCGGTGGCGACTGTAAGCCAGCTGCCTTCCTGACCTTGGAGCTGAATCTGAACGCTGCGACCGGAGCCGCTGCCTGCGAG
>WLNV01000176.1 GCA_009699615.1 Actinomycetota bacterium | reverse complement strand
GGGATCACCGAACCGGATGCCGGCTCCGACGTAGCGTCGCTGCGCACGCACGCCAAAGAGGTTGACGGCGGCTGGATTATCAGCGGCGAGAAGTGCTACATCACGAACGGCGTTCGAGCCGACTTTGTCGTGATGGCCGTCAAGACAACCGCCGAGGGCGGCCACGGCGGCATCTCGTTCTTCATCGTTGACACCGACCAGCCCGGCTACAGCGCTTCGAAGCTCGAGAAGATGGGCTGGCACGCCTCCGACACGGCGCTGATCGCGCTCGATGAGGTCTTTGTGCCGACCGAAAACCTGCTCGGGGGAATCAACGAGGGCTTCAAGTTGATCATGGCCAACTTCCAGTGGGAGCGGCTGATGATGGCGCTCGGCTCCGTCGCCGCGATGCAGCTCGTCTTTGACAAGACACTGCTCTATGCGGCGGAGCGGCAGGCTTTCGGTCGCCCGATTGGCAACTTCCAAGCGATCCGCCACAAGTTCGCCGAGATGGCAACAACGATCGAAGCTGGCCGCGCGCTGACCTACCACGCGCTGCGCCTCTTCTACGACGGGCACGACGCCACTCGCGAGGTAACGATGGCGAAGCTAAAGACGCAGCGCGACTGCTTTGAGGTTGCCGACGAGTGCCTGCAGATTCACGGCGGTGCTGGCTACATGGTCGAGTACGGAATTGAGCGAGCCGTCCGCGACGCGAGGCTCGGGCCGATCGGCGGCGGCACCGACGAAGTGATGGCCGAGATCCTCGGCCGTAGTATGGGCCTGTGAGCGCTTCAGTGGAGATCAAGCGAGTCAGCGAGAGCGACCTTGACGCGCTGCTGCCACTGATGCGCGGCTACTGCGACTTCTACGAGGTTGCGCCCTCCGACGAGGCGCTGCTGGCACTAAGCCGCGCGCTGCTCGCAGACCCTGAGCGCGAAGGGCTCCAGCTAATCGCCCGCGCCGACGACGGAGAAGCAGTTGGCTTCGCAACCATTTATTGGACTTGGCAGACGCTCGACGCAGGTCGCCTCGCAGTGATGAACGACCTCTTCGTCAGCGAACCGGCACGCGGAACCGGACTAGCCGACGCGCTGATCCTCGCCTGCGCCGACGAAGCCCGCCGCCACGGCGCACTCTCACTCGGCTGGCAGACCGGGAAAGAGAACGAACGCGCACAGAAGGTCTATAAGCGCGTTGGCGCCGAGCGCTCCGAGTGGCTCGACTATTCGCTGGCGCTGGACTAATTTCCGCTCGCCGCTGCTGCTTACTTCTTGATGGTGTAAATCTTGCTGTTCACGATCCCGAAGACGCCGTTCTTCTTCGGCCTGATTGACACGAGCCACTTGCCCTTGGTGAGCTTGATCCGGCAGGAAACGCGGGCAACCTTTTTCTTGCCCTGCTTGATCTTGATGTTCTTGCAGGAGCCCTTAATCAGCTTCTTGCCGACCGCAGAGGACCCTGCCAATTTCGAACTAGCATCCACCGTGTAGCTCACACCGGGCTGCGGCATGATGATTGCTGAAATGAGACCTTGCTTTGGGGAAGACCAATTGGTCGCCGGCTTGGGTGTCGGGGTCGGGGTCGGTGTCGGCGTCGGCGTCGGCGTGGGTTCTGGTGTTGGTGTGGCGCTGTTCGAGGCCGCTGATGCTGCGGTTTGCCAGCTGTTTAGGTTTGCCCGCGCGGTGAACGTGTAGGCAGTCCCGATCGTTAGGCCGGTAACGCTGCAGGACGGATTAATACGAGTCGCTTCGCAGGACTTCGACCCATCCTGGGTAGAACTGATGGTGTAAGAAGACGGAGCTCCGAAGGCCGCCGAAATTGGGTTGACGGCCACAGCCACGGTTGCGGTGCCACTCCCCGGACTACCGGCCGAAGCGGTTGGCGCTGACGGCGGAGCCGGCGGCGCAGGAAAGATGTCCGGAATGCCGCCTGTCAAAGTCGGCGCGATCTTCCAGACGTTGCCGGTGACACCGGGGAACAAGCCGCCTGGGACGGCAGTGTAGATGTTGCCAGCGGAATCAATCGTCATTGCGTTGGCTGCGTAACTACCGCCCGAGTCACTAACGACGCTTGACTGGCCGCCGGGCGTGAGCTTAGTGACATTTTGATCGTTCAAGTGGGCGGTATAGATGTTGCCGGCCGAATCGATCGCAATCTTCCAAGGGCTGGAGCCGGTAAGTCCCAGAATTGTTGAATTGCCGTTTGGCGTGATCTTTGACACATTGCTCGGGCCATAATTAGCGGTGTAGACGTTGCCGGCCGAATCAACCGTAATTGCAATCGGTTGGTCTCCTGTGGTGCCAAGGATTGTTGATGTGCCGTCTGGCGTGATCTTCGACACAGTGTCTTGATCTATGTTGGCGGTATAGACGTTGCCGGCCGAATCAACCGCGATCGCCCTTGGCTGATTACCGCCAGTGGATCCAAGGATTGCTGATGTTCCGTCTGGCGTGATCTTCGTCACGTTGCTCGAGGTCTGGTTGGCGATGTAGACGTTCCGAGCCCAATCGACCGCAATCGCGACCGGAGTGATGCCGCCAGCCAATCCAAGGAGGCTTGAGACGCCGCCGGGCGTGATCTTTGTCACATCGTTGTAGTACGAGTTGGCGGTGTAGACGTTGCCGGACGAATCAATCGTGATCGCTACCGGCCCGCTGGCGGTTGTCCCCAGGATCGTTGATGTGCCGCCCGGCGTAAGCTTCGTCACATTGCTGGTGCTCGGGCTGGCGGTGTAGATGTTGCCGGCCGAATCGATCGCAAACCCGCGCGGGTCGCTCCCGGTTGCTCCCAATAGAGTCGCCGCCGCTTGCGCGGAGCTCGCAAATACTGCCGCGCAAAGCAGCAGAGCACAGGTACCAGCCAACACAACCGCGAGCCGTCGCCGCGAAAGATCAATCACCAGATTCAACATTCCCCACCCCCTCGATCCCAACCAACATTGGTTTGTCAAGAGCCGGGGGCGACAGACATCGCTTCGCCAACATCGACCGAAGCGGTATCGCTGGTGCGAACTAACGAACAGATGGAGTACAAAATACCATGCCGCATCGCCAGACGCGCCAATGCAAAGCACACAAGCTGAAGCCGTGCGATTACCCGCTGGCTCTGGCTTCAAGCTCCGCGTAGAGCTTCTTGATCTCGACGAAGATCTCGTCGGCGGCGGCCTGCTGCTGCTCGCGGGTCGGATCGGTGACGATTTCGTAGCGGAGTGGTTCGCCGAATGAGACTCGGACCTTCGGCGCTTGCAGCTTCTTCCAGTTGCGGACCTTCTGCGAGCCGTAGATAGCTACCGGCACAACGACCGCTCCGCTCTGCAGCGCAACGCGGCCAATCCCTGGCTTCGGCTTGTCGGCCATCTTGCCGGTCCGCGAGCGACCGCCTTCGCAGTACATGCAGATGCAGCCGCCCCGGCTGAGGATCGAATCAACCACCTGAAATGCCTGCTCGTCACGGACGCCACGGCGGACCGGGAAGACGCCGCCTGTCTTGTAAACCCAGCTCATCCAGCCGTGGTAGAGCTGCGACTTGGCCATGAACTGGAGCTTGCGGCGCGTGAAGGCGCCAACGAAGAAGTGATCGATGTTGGAGAAATGGTTGGGAGCGAAGATCACCGGCCCGCTCGTTGGTACGCGGCGCGAGTTGACGCTGCGCGCTCGGTAGGGAACCCAAACGAGAGTTGAGAGCAGCAGCCGCACGACGTCGTAGATCGGCCCAGGCTTGTGCGTCAAAGGCCAGTCGTAGTACTTCTGGAGCTGCTCGATCGGACGCGGGTCCTTGTAGACCTGCTCCTTGATCGGGACGAGCTCCTCTTCCGCGGCTGGTGTCTTCTGCTCCCCCATTGGCCGAATTAACCCCGCTTCGCGCCTGCGGTTACGCGCCAGCCCAGTCGCGGGATCGTTCAACGGCGCGGTGCCATTCGCCAAGCAGCCGCTCGCGCTCGTCGGCAGCCATCTGCGGCTCGTACCGGACCCGCTCGCGCCAGCGCGTCGCGGCATCGCTCTCGGTGAATAGCGCTGCACCTACTCCGGCCATCATCGCCGCGCCAAGCGCCGTCGTCTCAGAGATCTCAGGAACGATCACCGGGACGCCAAGTACGTCGGCCTGAAACTTCATCAGCCAGCCGTTGGCGGTCGCGCCGCCGTCGGCTTTGAGCGAAGTGATCGGCCTGCCGCCCGCCGCCTCGATCGCCCGCACCGCGTCTACCGACTGGTAGGCGATCGCCTCGAGCGTGGCCCTAGCCATCTC
>WLNV01000175.1 GCA_009699615.1 Actinomycetota bacterium | reverse complement strand
AGTTGAGTCCGCCGGTGAATCCGGTGCGCGTGAACTCGTCGACGTAGAGTTGGAGGTCCGCTTCGCTCATCCACGGCGGCGTTGGCGGCTCGTCATGCCGCGCCGCCCACTCGGCGTTCCACACCTCGCGAGTAGCCAGCGTGCGGCGCACGTCGGCGCTGAGCGCGGCGTCGGCGACGCCCGGCTCTTGAATCCAGACGATGTAAAAATCGTCACCGATGTACTCGCGCATCAAGGTCGTCGGCTCGGCAGGCGCGCGCGGCACGTAGGGGACGCTGATGCCGACAACGGCGCTCACGAGCTGGGGATGGAGCAGCGCTAACTTCCACGCTAGGTCGCTGCCCCAATCGTGGCCAACTACCACAGCCTGCTCAAGCTCAAGCGCGCCGAGCAGCGCCGCCAGGTCGCCGGTCAGCGCTTCGATGTCATATGCCTCGACCGCCTGCGGCGCGCTGCTGCCGCCGAAGCCGCGCAGGTCGGGCGCGATCGCGCGCCTTCCCGAAGCGGCGATCGCCTGCATCTGATGGCGCCACGAGTACCAAAGCTCAGGGAATCCGTGGAGCAGCAGCACCGGTTCGCCCTCGCCACATTGAGCTACGTGGAGCTCGATCTCCTCGCCCGCGGTAACCAGTTCGTGTGAGACGGGGTTCATCGAGGCAGCGTATCGATCGGCGAGACTATGTATAAATGCGTAAGTGAAAAACCGCACTCGGATCGGATCGCTGCTTCTCGCCTTCGCAGCCCTCCTTGCTGCGCTGCCTGCTGGCGCCCTTGCGTCGTCGCCGAAACTCTCGATCCGCGCCTCGACGCTCACACCCGCATACTCACTCTCGATCAGCGACTACACGGTTCGCTGCGATAGCGCAGTTGCTGTGAGCGTGAGTGCTCCGAGCGGCACGAAGGTGGGACTGGACGGCGCCGTCGCCCGGTCCGGCCAATTCACGCGCGATATTGCGCTGGCTCCCGGCCAAGCGTTTCGGATCCGCGTGGTGGCGGGCACCACCCGCCCCGCCCAGACTGTTCGCTGCCTGCCGAGCGACTTCCCGCTGTGGCAGGTTGAGAAGAGGAGCAGCACTAAGGCCAGCTGGTACATGTTCAGCCCCGACCTGCGGCTGGGGGGCGGCAACATGCCGCTGGTCGGCGAGCCCTACGCGGTGGTTGCCAACGGCGACGGCGTGCCGGTCTGGTGGCTGCGCGACCCGAACGCCGCGCCGATGGACGTGAAGCTGGTCGGCAGCAAACAGATCGCCTGGTCTCTGTTCGGATACAACACTCCCACTTACATCAGAAACCTCGACGGCGCCGTCGCGCGCAAGCTGCGGCCGGTCGACGCTATCGCCGACTTCCACGAAGCGATGGCGCCAACGGCCGACGGCGGATACCTGCTCCTCGGTGAGGTCCCGCGAGACTGCCCCGCCGTTCAGGCCGAATGCGTTGACCTCTCACCGTGGGGCGGCCCGCCAAACTCAAGCATCCTCGACAACGTGATCCAGAAGTTCGACCGCAAAGGGCGGCTCGTCTGGAGCTGGTCGACGCGCGGCCACATCGCCGTCTCCGAGAGTGCGCGATGGATTCCCCACTGGAGCGGCGCGGTCGGGCCGCGGCTGTTTGGGAACGGACAGCTGGCATATGACGTCTTCCACATCAACTCGGTTGCGGACAACGGCGATGGCGTCGTCTTCAGCGCGCGGCACCTCGACGCCGCCTACCGGATCATCAAGAGCAGCGGCAAGGTCGATTGGAAATTCGGCGGTACTCCGCGCGCGCAGAGCCTCAAGACCAAGCCTGATCCCGGACGATTCAGCGGCCCCCACGATCTAAGTGTGCTGAAGGACGGAACGATGACGCTGCTCGACAACAGCAGCTTCCTCGGTCGCGGCCCTCGCGCGCTGAGGTTCTCCGTCGGGTCGCGGACGGCGCGGGTCGTCGAGACGGTTGCCGACTCGCGCGTCGTAGCGTCGCTTTGCTGCGGCAGCGCACAGCGGATGCCGGGCGGGAACTGGGTGATGACCTCCGGGAGCGGCTCCAACTGGGTCACGGAACTGACGGCCTCCGGCAGGCCTGTTCTCACCCTGACGATGCCAAACGGACTCTTTACCTACCGAGTCGACGCGATCGAACCCGGACGCCTCAGCGCCGCGGCGCTTCGCGCAGGTATGGACGCGCAAGCGCCGCGCTGACCGGGCGTTATTGCCCGGGGCCACCCGCGTCGCGCACCATCGCCCAGACAACCGGCGGGCTGAAAGGCAGATCGTTTGGTCTAGCGGCCTGTCCGATCGCGTCGGCAATAGCGTTGGCTATCGCCGGTGCCGGCGCGAGGATGCCCGATTCCCCGACTCCCTTGACCCCTCCAGGGATGTGAGGGGCGGGCGTACAAAGGTGTTCGATCTCAATTCGCGGAATCTCGCAGGCCGTTGGCAGCAGGTAATCCATCAATGAGGCGGTTTGAATCTGACCGTTTGCGTCGTATGCGATCTCCTCCAGCAGGGCGCCGCCGATTCCTTGTGCGATTGCACCGATCAGCTGCCCATCGACGATCGCCGGGTTGAGAAGCACTCCACTGTCGTTCACGGCCACGTAACGGACGATCTCGATTGCCCCGCTGTCGGGCTCAATTTCGATTTCCACCACGTGAGTTCCATAGGGAAATGTGCCGTTCGGAGGGTCGTAGGTGGCGCTCTGCTCGAGCCCAGCTTCGACGCCGTCTGGCAGTTCAAAACCGGTGAGCGCTGCCCTTGCAAGCTGGGAGATCGGAACCGATTCTTCTCCGGCTGTGGCCTGAGAGTTGGCGAGAACGACTGCGCTCGGAGCGACATCCATCAGCCATGCCGCAATCAGCTGCAGCTTCGTGCGCAGCTTCTCCGCAGCAAGCCGGACGGCGGCGCCGGCGATGATTGCGACCCGGCTGTTGATTGCTCCGGCCGACGAGTAGGGGGTCATCTGGCTGTCGCCCAGTAGGACCGTGACCTCGCGCTCGGGGTCTAGGCCGAGAACGTCGGCGCATACCTGCGCAAGGATTGTCTGGTGCCCCTGGCCTTGGCTGGAGACGCCGCTCAAAACGGTCGCCGCCCCGTCGGCGCTGATGCGGATAGTGACCGTTTCAGAGTTTCCGTGATCGGTTCCTGCGCCGGCCATGATCCGCGAGTTTGTTAGGCCTGACGGCTTGACGAAACTGGCCATTCCGATCCCACGCAGCCGACCTACCGTTCGTGCTTCGTCGCGACGCCGCTCGAATCCCTCGAAGTCGCTGCGAGCGAGAGCAAGGTCGAGCGCTGCCTCGTAGTTGCCGCTGTCGTAGACCATCCCTGACGCGGAGCTGTAAGGGAACTGATCGGGTTGCACGAAGTTGCGGCGTCGAACCTCCTGCGGGGGCAGGTTGAGGCGGAATGCCAACAGGTCGATGAGGCGTTCGATTGCGAAGGCAGCCTCCGGGCCGCCGTAGCCGCGGTAGGCGCCGGCCGGGGTCTTGTTCGTCACGACGCCGCGGGCCTTGACCTCAATCGATTCAATTCGATATGGCCCCCCCAGCATCTCGGCTGCAACGCGCGCGAAACCAATCCCCACCCCTGTTGGTTCGCCACCCATGTCGTAGAGGAGCTCACCACGGAGCGCCAGAATGCGGCCGTCTTGGTCAGCTGCCAGCTCCAGATCCCACTCGCACTGGCGGCAGTGCGCAGAACCGATCAGGTTCTCCCGACGATCCTCGATCCACTTCACCGGGCGCCCCAGATGGCCAGCCAGAAGGCAGGTGATCACGTCCTCAGCGAAGACCGCTTCCTTCAATCCAAAGGCTCCGCCGACATCGGGCGTGATCACGCGCAGGCGGCTCGTTGGCCAGCCACACGCCTCGGCGATAACCTCGCTCGCGTGATGTGCCGCTTGGGTTGAGATCCAGGCCGTGACACGGTCGCTGCCCGGCTCGGGGACCGCCAGCGCAGCACGTCCTTCGAGCGGGCTAGCTGCGAGCCGCTGGATACTGAATTTCTCCCTCAGCGTGATTGCCGCTCGGTCGAACAGCTCCGGGTCAGCTGGTACGCCGGCGGTGTACTCGGCGAGTACGTTGTCGGCCCAGTCGGGGTAGAGCGTTGCCGCGTCCGCATCGACTGCAGCGGTTGCCGAGGTGATCGCCGGCAGCGGCTCAAGCTCGAGTTCTACAAGTTCGCCAGCATCCTCGGCGATGTAGAGGCTGTCGGCGAGCACGACGGCGATTGCCTGCCCGACCCAGCGAACGCGGTCGCTTGCGAGCAATCCGGTTTCGGTGATTCGCTGGCCAGGGTGGTTCCATCCGACTTT
>WLNV01000174.1 GCA_009699615.1 Actinomycetota bacterium | reverse complement strand
CACAACGCCTCATACTTCGAGAGCGCGACCGCATGGTTCGAATACCGCCAGACGACGATTGACGCGCTCGAGAATGTCGATCTTGCGCTCTTCATCTCGCAACATTCCGCCGACGATGCAATCGCAAATGGCCTGATCGATGCCGAGCGTGCCGAAGTGATCCACCTCGGTGTCGAACAGCTAATTCCTGTCCCGGACCAGCCGCCTGTCGCGCCGCCAGGGATCGAGCAGCTCGCCGGCGCGCCGTTCGTACTCTGCCTCGGTACGAACTTCAGTCACAAGAACCGCGTATTCGCGATCAGGCTGCTCGCCGCGCTTCGTGAGCTCGGCTGGGATGGCTGGCTCGTCTTCGCCGGGCCGCACGCGGCATCCGGAACCTCAGAAGACGCGGAGCAGGCCGAACTCGATGCTGATCCTGAGAACGCCGCTCGCGTGGTCGACCTCGGACCGGTCGAAGAAGCCGAGAAGCTCTGGCTGCTGGCGAATACTGCAGCGGTTGTCTACCCGACGACTCACGAGGGGTTTGGGCTCGTCCCGTTCGAGGCCGCCGCTGCAGGGGCGCCCTGCATCTTCGCCTCGCACACCTCGCTGGCTGAGCTCTTCCCACCAGAGCTCGCGCTGATCACAGCTTGGGATGAGCAGGAAACAGCTAGAGCGACATTGCCACTACTGACGGACGGCCCAGAGCGCGATCAGCAGGTGTCAGCAGTCCTGGCAGCCGGCGAAGCACTGACATGGCCGGCCTACGGCGCGAGCCTGCTCGACGCATACCGGGCGATGCTGGAGCTGCCCAGCTCGGCGTACTCGCTGCTGACGCGCCAAGGCCAGGGCGCCGTCTCGCGCGAGGGGTACTGGCTGGTCGGGCCCGAAGGGCTGCTCGAGACCCGCTACGAGCGGCCGCTGCTCGCGATCTCCAGCCGTCCCGCACTGGCCTTCATCTTCCTTCGGCCGCTGGAGTGGGGTTACCGGGCGATGTACAAGGTCAGCCGCCTGCTGCGGCCGGGCAAGGGAGCGAGCGATCGTGAGCAGAGCGATCGGACCGCTGGACGAAGCACCGACAAGCGCTGATCAGTCATCCTGTCCCTCAGCCGATGCTTTCTACCTTCCGCGAAAACGGTTACACGATCTCGGCTGAGGCCTACCGTCGAATTGCCTACACAGCGCTCGTCTCGCTCTGGCTGATCGTTCTGACCGGCGCAGCGGTGCGCCTGACCGGCTCAGGGCTCGGCTGCCCAGACTGGCCGAAATGTTACGGCGGCGTGGTCGCGCCTGGTCAGCTTCATGCGTGGATTGAATACGGCAACCGGCTGATCTCCGGATTCGTCGGGCTGGCGGCGATCGCGGCCGGGATTCTGGCCTGGCGACGTAGGCCTTTCCGCTGGGAGCTGGCGCTGTTCGGCGCGCTACTGCCGCTTGGCGTGCTGGCTCAGATCGGCCTCGGCGCATTGACAGTCAAGAATGATCTCGCGCCTGGTTTCGTGATGAGCCATTACGTCCTTTCAATGCTGATCCTCGACGCGGCCTTCGCCTTGGCATGGTGCTCAACCTATGAACCGGGCGAACGTGAGCGGTCGACCGACCGGCTCGGCGTTTGGGCGGTGCGATGCCTGCTGCCTGTCGGCGCGCTTACGATCGCCGTTGGCACTGCGGTAACCGCGGCAGGCCCGCACGCCGGCGGCGCCGGCACCGGCGACGTGATCAAACGGCTCGACTTCCGCGGCGCCGACACGCTTTCATGGCTCGTCTACAGGCACGGAACACTGGCAATCATCTTTCTGATCAGCGTGATCGCCGTGACGCTCCTGCTGATGCGGCCAGGAGGCGACCGCCGCGCCGTGCGACCACTAACCGTTTTGATCGGACTGCTGATAGCGCAGGCCGCGCTTGGCATCGCGCAGTACAACCTCGCAGTGCCGGCAGAGCTGGTTTGGCTACACGTGCTGATGGCGACGATCGTCTGGCTAACGATGCTGTGGTCGGTTGGACGGGCTGGACGGCTGGCAAGTCGCACCGCGTGAACGGTGGGGCGAGCGCCACATCCGCCTCGATACCGGCGATCGTTGTGCGAGCATAGGCCGATGCCCGAGCGGACCACCTCTGAGCCTGCAGTTGTCGTCAGAGACCTCTCGAAGACCTTTTTCATCCCGAAGGAACAGATCAGCACGCTGAAGGAGCGTGCGATCCATCCCTTCCGCCGCAGCGCGCAGCACGAGTTTGCCGCGCTCAGAGGCGTCAGCTTCGAGGTTCCCAAGGGTGGCTTCTTCGGTATCGCCGGTCGCAACGGTTCAGGCAAGTCGACGCTGCTGAAGTGCCTGGCCGGTATCTACGGAGCCGACAGCGGCACAATTCACATCGACGGCCAGGTATCAACCTTCATCGAGCTTGGCGTTGGCTTCAATCCAGACTTGGCCGCGCGTGACAACGTCGCGCTAAACGCCGCGATGCTCGGCCTCTCAAAGCGTGAATCACGGCGGAGGTTTGACGCAGTGATCGACTTTGCCGAGCTTCAAGAATTCACCGAGCTGAAGCTGAAGAACTACTCGTCCGGAATGATGGTCCGCTTGGCTTTTGCCGTGATGATCGAGATCGACTCTGACGTGCTGCTTATCGATGAGATCCTCGCGGTCGGCGATGCGGCTTTTCAGCAGAAATGTGCCGATGAGTTCGCGAAAATTCGCAAGAGCAACAGAACCGTTCTGCTCGTCACCCACGACATGGGTGCAATCCAGCGCTTCTGCGACGAGGCAATCCTGCTCGAACACGGCCGCGTCGTCGCATCGGGCGATCCCCGCGAGGTCGGCGACGCATATCTCGACCTCAACTTCTCGGAAGCCGCTCGGGAGCGCGCGACCGACGACGAGCAAGAGGCCGAAGCGGCAGAAAGCCTTGGCGACGGCAGAGCGGTAATCGAGGAGGTCCGTTTTGAGCTTCCCGAGAATGAAGCAGCGAGCGTCCTGCCGAATGGCGTCCGCACGTCCTTCGCGATGAGGGTGCGCTTCACCACCGACGTCACGGATCCGATCTTCTCGGTCGCCCTCCACAACCCAGTCGGCGTCGCCCTGTTCACCGCGTCATCGAGCCCAGCGGGCGAGCCGACCGGCGACTTCAAGGCCGGTGACGTCGTGACCTGGAAGGCCAGCTTCGACAACATTCTTGGCCCCGACCGCTACACGGTGACACCGTGGGTGATGATCGATGGAGGCGGGCTGCTGGCGCTGCGGGAGAAGCTCACAAGCGTCGTTGTGACGCGCTCCGCGCCGACCGGGGCATTGATCGACATCCCCTTCGAGCAAGAGCTAGCGCGCGAGACTCGGCCAGATATCGGGCAGGAGACGATCCGATGACCGGGCAAGAGGCCGCCGCAGCAACGGCGGTCACGCCGACGGGCCGCGAGGTCACGGGCCCAACATCAATGGGGACCGACCCCAGACGCTTCTGGCACCTCGCGTGGACGCTCGCAACAACCGAGTTCAAGCTGCGCTTCTTCGGTTCCGTGCTCGGTTACTTCTGGCAGCTGATGAGGCCGCTGCTGCTGTTCGCTGTGCTCTACGCGGTCTTCGTTGGGATCCTTAACACAGGCGGCGACCAGCCAATGTTCGGCGTTGCCCTGCTACTGGGCATCGTCGTCTTCCAGTTCTTTGCCGACAGCACGATCAGCTCAATCCGATCACTGATGAATCGTGAAAACCTTGTGCGGAAGATTGACTTCCCACGCGCGGCAATCCCCGTCTCCTGCGTTCTACAAGCAATCTTCAACTTCGGGCTCAATCTGATCCCGGTCTTCATCTTCCTGTTCGCTGCTGGCGGCTCGGTTTCAGTTCGATGGTTGGAGCTCCCGCTGGTGTTGGCAATGCTGATCGTCTTCGTGACCGGGCTCTCGCTGCTGCTCTCCGCCCTCTTTGTGAGTTTCAGGGACGTCGAGCCGATCTGGGAGGTTCTCGCGCAGGCCCTCTTTTACGGCACGCCGATCCTCTACTCGCTATCGGTAGTGATCGACAAGGTCAGCCTCACGGCCGCGCAGATCATGCTCGCCAACCCGCTAGCGGCAGCGATCCAGCAGCTGCGTCACGCTCTCGTCGATCTCTCCTACCAGAGCCCAGGCCAGGTCTTTGGCTCAACCGCCGGCGACCTGATCCCAATCGGCATCTCAGTCCTGATCTTCATCGTCGGAGCGCTCTACTTCCGCCGCATGGCGCCGCTGATCGCCGAGCGGCTCTAAGCGTCGTCGGCGGCGAACTTGAACTGAAGCGGTTCGCTCAGCTCACTCAGCAGCGGCGCTTCAAGGTCGCGCTCTGAGACTGAGAT
>WLNV01000173.1 GCA_009699615.1 Actinomycetota bacterium | reverse complement strand
GCCGGGCCGCGCAGCCTGTTCTTGGCATCGGAGATTTGGCGCTGAACAGCAGCGGGCGTAAACCGTTTCGAATCGACGCCGAGCTCGTCGAGGCACTGCTTGATCAGGCGCCGACTATCGGATTGGTCGTAGATCGTGTAGCCGCGCGTGTAGCCGATCCGCTCTGCCTCGACGCGAAGAATCCGCGCGCAGGATGAGTGGAACGTCATCACCCACATGCCACGGGTTGAATGGCCGAGCAGGTGCTCGACGCGGCCGCGCATTACCTCCGCCGCTTTGTTCGTGAACGTGATCGCGAGAATCTCACCGGCGCTCGCGCGTCCTGTTTCAACCAGCCAAGCGAGCCGATGGGTCAGTACGCGCGTCTTCCCGGAACCTGCGCCTGCCAGTACCAGCAGCGGGCCGCCGTCGTGAGTGACGGCTTCGCGCTGCGGGTCGTTCAGTCCATCAAGTAGGCGTTCTATTCGGTCGGCTGTCGGCTGCGCGGGCATCACCGTCGAGGATAGGCACGCGAGCGGCGGCCTTCGCCGCTGGGATCAGCGCTCAGCCGCCGGCGGGGTTGGGGCCGCGGACCGAGCGCAGCGGGCGGACCGGTGTCGACTCGGCGTCATCGCCGCTCAGCTCCGCAACGCGGGAATCGAGCGATCCAATTCGCCCTGAGAGCCGCTTGATCGCTTCGGCGACAGGGTCGGGAAGGTGTATCCAATCGGCGTCAGGGCCGACAGCCTTGCGTCCGTCCACGCGGACGACGTGCCCGGGGTTGCCGACGACTGTCGCGTCGGCCGGGACGTCGGTGATCACGACGCTGTTGGCCCCGATCTTCGCACCGCGCCCGACCTCTATCGGGCCGAGCAGCTTGGCTCCAGAGCCCACGGTTACCTCATCCCCGAGCGTCGGATGACGCTTGCCCGTGGCAAACCCCGTGCCGCCGAGTGTCACTCCCTGATAGATCGTGACGTCGTCGCCGATCTCGGCCGTCTCGCCGATCACAACGCCAGAGCCGTGATCGATCAGTAGACCCTTGCCAATCTTCGCGGCTGGGTGAATCTCAACGCCTGTGATCGAGCGACTGATGTAAGCAAGCGACCGGGGCGCTAGCGGCACCCCGGCTTCAAACAGCACGTGGGCGATTCGGTGAGAGATCACGGCGTGAACGCCGGGCCACGAGGTCAAGATCTCGGTCGAGGAGACGCCGCGGGCGGCAGGATCGCGCTGGTGCGCGGCGCCTACATCACGGCGTAGCTCGCTGGCAACGCGTGCCAGTGTTGAAAGGCCAAACACCGCCCAAGCGTAGCGACGCAGGCTCAGGCCGACGGGGCGAAATATGGCGCCGAGATGTAGCGCTCGCCGGAATCCGGCAGAACGACGGCAATCCGTGCGCCTTTCGACTCTGACCGAGCCGCGATCTCGATCGCTCCAGCCAGCGCAGCACCGCATGAAAGGCCAGCCAAGACGCCGCACTGCGACGCCGCTGCGCGCGCCGTCGCAATTGCAAGTTCATCGGGAACTGCGATCACTTCGTCGATCAGCTCACGGTTGAGAACGGCCGGCACAAAGCCAGCTCCGATCCCTTGAATGCGGTGCACGCCAGGAGCGCCGCCCGAGAGGACCGCCGAGCTCTCCGGCTCGACAGCAATCACTTTCGCTTGCGGGTTGACGGCCTTAATCGCTTCGCCCGCGCCGGTGATCGTGCCGCCGGTGCCGACACCAGCGACGAAGATGTCGATCTTGTTGTCGAGCGCCGCGAGTAGCTCTGGACCAGTCCCGATCCTGTGAGCTTCGGGATTGGCTGGGTTTGAGAACTGATCTGGTAGATAAGCGTCGCCACCTGCCGCCATCGCCTTGGCCGCTGCGACCGCCTCGCCCATCCCTCCCATCGACTCGACGACCTCAACCTTCGCGCCGTACATCCGCAGCAGCGCCTCACGCTCGCGGCTCATCCCTTGAGGAAGGAAGACCTGAAGCTCGTAGCCTTTCGCAGCGCAGACGAACGCCAACGCGATCCCGGTGTTGCCAGATGTGGCCTCGACGATCGTCGTCTTGCCAGGCTCAATCAGCCCGTCGCGCTCGGCCGCGTCGATCATTGCCACGCCGATTCGGTCCTTTACTGAGCCGCCCGGGTTGAACGCTTCGAGCTTTGCGAACAGTCGCGAACCGGGCGCGGCGTCAGCGCCGAGCAGCGCCGTCATCTCGACGACCGGAGTCTTCCCTACAAGCTCGGCAATGTTGATCGGAATTGAACCCATTGCGCCAGTCTAACGGCGGAAGGGGAGCGCTGCGAGTGATTCAGGCAGTATCGATGTCGCGCTGAGCTTGCTGCTCTTGCTCATAGCGGCCATCGAGAACGGCTGCGTAAAGCAGGAGTCCAATTGCTGCGATAACGATCAGGCTGATCAGAAAGCCGGCGATGAAGAGCGGCAGATTGTTCATTGTGTCTTCCGCGGAAGGATCAGCGCGCCGAGCGCGAGAATGCTCGGAACCCATGTGCCGACAAAGATCCCGGCGAGTTGGTCGTCGGCGAGGAACCAGATGCCGACCGAAAGAGCCATCGATATACCGGCCGCGGTGATGATCAACCAGCGAGCCAGCTTTGTTGTGTCAGGGCGCTGAGAATTGGACATACATTCTCTACGCGCGGCAGGCGGGTGGGGATCAGTCGAACCCGCCGGTTACTTAGACCCTTAGTTGGTGGGTAGATAGCAAGGGTCGGAGAAGACGCGCTCAACGATCGGCACGAAGTCCTCAATCGGAGCGGATTTGAAGTTTGGGTCGAAACAGTTCTGGTCGTAGAGCGCGCAGAACTCGGCGCATACTTCGAACGACGGATGGTCGCGGTAGAGGTCGCGAGCGTTGGGATCGTCGCCGGTCACTTCGCCGTAATGGAACTGTTGGAAGAGGCCGTGGTGCTCGACGATCCAGCAAATCTCCGGCGCGATGTATGGCCGCATGATTGCGGCCACCATCTCGCCGTGCGTGTACGGCGCCAACTCATCGCCGATGTCGTGGAGCAGCGCGGCAGCGACGTACTCGTCGCTGCGACCGTCCTGCTGGGCCCGAGTTGCCGACTGGAGCGAGTGTTCGTAGCGGCTCACTTGATAACCGGCGAACGAGCTCTTCAGCCCTTCAAGCGACGACAGCAAACGCGCTGGCAGTTCGCGGACAAATTGGGCCTCAGCCCGATCGAGCAGATCGAAGTCGGCCTTGGTGCCGTCCTCCATCGCCGAAAACGAGACCTGGTCCATCTCAGATGTAATACATCGGGCCGCCGCCGGCCGCTTGCTCGCGGGCAAGGCAATCGGCGATCGTCGTTGCCGCCAACACCGCGCGCGCGGCGCTCGTGGAATCGGCGAAGACGTCGTCACCTTCGGCTGCCAGCGGGCCATCAAGCAGCTCGACGACCTCGAGCACGGTTATCTCGTCAGCGGCGCGGGCGAGCGTGTAGCCGCCCTTTACGCCGCGCTGGGAACGAAGCACGCCGCCGCGGCGCAGTGTGGCGACGAGCTGCTCGAGGAACTGGGCCGGGATCTCTCGGCGACGCGCGATTTCGCCGACAGGAATCGGCTGGTCGGGGCTCCGGGCCAGCTCGGTCAGCGCGGCGACGGCGTAGGGAGACTTGGTCGTAATCGAAATCACCCCTCTACCCTGCCAGATTGATGACCGCGGCGAAAGCTAAGAACTGGATCTCACGTTTCGCCCCGCCGCTGGCGTTGATGGGCGTGATCTACTTCCTCAGCGCTCAGTCGGACCTCAACTCTGGGCTGGGGACGATCGATCTGATCGGCCGCAAACTCATTCACGCGACCGAATACGGCCTTCTCTTTGGCCTCTGGTGGCGTGCGTTCGACTGGCGCTGGCCGCTTGCAGCGGCGTTGATCGCCGTTGGCTGGGCAATCAGTGACGAGTTTCATCAGCTTTCGGTGCAGGGTCGCCATGGCAGTCCGATCGACGTGCTGATCGACTCAAGCGGCGTATTGATCGCCTATCTGCTGATTAGATGGCGCCGTCAAGCCGTTTGAGCGACTCTTCCCGGCCGAGCAGCTCGAGCGTTTCGAAGATTCCCGGCGAAACGGTTGTGCCCGCGAGAGCGACGCGGACAGGCTGAAACACAGAGTTGGGCTTCACACCCTGGGACTCAACGACGCCGCGGAGAGCGGCCTCTATCGACGGAAGCGCCCAGTCGGAGAGCGAATCAAGCGCTGCGCGCGCGGCGCCCAGGGCAGGCGCGTTGTCAGGACCAAGCCACTTCTCGCGTGCCTTTGGATCATCGGCCGGACCGTCCCAAATAAAGCCGCAGAGCGGCCAGAACTC
>WLNV01000172.1 GCA_009699615.1 Actinomycetota bacterium | reverse complement strand
TTCCCTGCCGATCTGACGTCGATTGCGGTCGCACTGGCGACTCAGTGTGAAGGGTCGGTCCTGATTCATGAGTGGATGTTCGAGAACCGCTTGATCTTCACCGACAAGCTGGTGTTGATGGGGGCAGACATCACTCTCTGCGACCCGCACCGCGCAATCGTCAGCGGGCCGAGCCAGCTCCGCGGTGAGCGTGTCGACTCGCCGGACATTCGAGCAGGCATGGCGATGCTGATCGCGGCACTCTGCGCCAACGGGCGAAGCGAGATCGGCAACGTCGGACAGATCGATCGCGGATACGAGCGGATCGACGAGCGCCTGCGTGCTCTAGGCGCAAAGATCGAACGCCGCTCAAGCGCCGACGCAGTTTGAGCGGGCCTCTACTTCAACGGCTTTGAGTTGAGCTTGCCGTCGGTCTTGGTTTCGTAGGCGTACATCGTCGTGATGCTGTTGACAAAGAGCAGCTTGCCATCCGTGATCGCGGGGTTGAACTGCCCGCGAGGGACAGACCAGATGGTCCGTCCGCTACCCATCGCCAGCGCGGCCGTCTTCTTTTCAAGCGTTGAATAGAAGACGAGGTCGCCGATGATCTGGATTCCGCCGGAGATGCGCCCGCCAGCGTTCTTACTCCAGCGGACCTGTCCGGTCTTGGCGTTGAGCGCGTAGATGCGTCGGTCGTAGGAGCCGATGAAGACAGTCGGCCCAAGCTTCGGTACGTTGGCAACTGCGGCAGAGGAGTAGACGTACCCGCCGGTGCCCTGACGCCACGCCAGCTCACCATTGCTCGTCGAGAACGAGTACACGCTGCTGTTCGTGTTGCCTATGTAGACGCGCCCGAATGCGACCGCCGCGGTGCCGTAGAACTGACCGTCCCCGAGGCCTAGAGCGCCCCCACCACCTGCGGTCCAAATCGACTTGCCGGTCTTGGCATCAATCCCGTGGACGTGGCCGCCGTAGTCGCCGAAGAAGAGCTTGCCGTTCGCGTACGCAACTCCGCCCTTGACGGCGCCGCCAGCCTGGTAGGTCCAGATCTTCTTACCGGTCTTCGCTTTCAACGCATAGACGGTTCCGTTCTCGCTGCCGAAATACACAACCCCGTTGCGGACGAGAGGAGAACTCTCGGTGCGACTGGCCAGGTCCTTCGACCAGAGAATCTTCCCCTTCGCTGGGTCGACGGCAACGACGCGGCCGGTGCTGCCGCCCTTCTCAGCGACGAGGATTGTGCAGTAGGCGACGCCGTCGACGTAGGCCGGTGACGAGGCAGCGAGATTGCCGAGCATCTTCTTCCAGTAGACCTCGCCGGTGGAGCGCGTGATCGCGTAGAACGAGGCGTTGTTCTTCAGCAGGAAGAGCGACTTGCCTCCGGCGACAGGGTTGAATTCCAGTAGCACGTTGCTGCCGATTGACCAGCGAACTTTGTGCGTCGGCCGCAGCGGCTTCGCGAGCGGGAAGTTGTGCGTTCGCCCCGCGTCGTAGCCGTAGAAGGGCCAATTGAAGTTCTCGTTCCCGGGCTTGGGCTGCGGCTTGACGGTTGGCTCGGTCGTGAAGGCGACGTCCGGATTTGAAACGTCGCCCGGGTCGCGGGCGTTGATCAGAAATGCAGCCAGTGCTGCCGTAACGAGAATCGCCCCGGCCAGAAGGCCTACGAGGACGCGTCCTTTTCGCGATCGCGGGAACATGACCCCTATGGAAGCAGCAGAGGTGGTCGCCAAGCTGATCGACCTGCCCGGTGGGCAGGCTCTTCTCGACGCCGCAAGCGGAGACGAGAGCGTCTGGCTCGTCGGCGGCGCGGTTCGCGATCTGATGCTCGGGCGTACGCCGGAGGAGTTGGATGTGGTCATCGACGGCCCTCTGGATCGAGTCCTCGCGCGTCTGGGAGGGGAGGCCGAGAGGCACGACCGCTTCGGAACCGCAACGGTCAGGCTCGCGGACGGCCGTATAGATCTCGCCTCCGCGAGGTCTGAGCAATATGCGCTGCCTGGCGCGTTGCCGGACGTTTCGCCGGCCTCCATCGACGACGACCTCCAGCGCCGCGACTTCACGATCAACGCGATCGCCATAAGGCTCGTTGATGCGGAGCTTAAGGCGCACGACGACGCGCTCGCGGACCTCGCCGCAGGCCGCATACGGGTACTCCACTCGGGCTCGTTCGTCAATGACCCGACCAGGCTGTGGCGCGCCGCGCGCTACAGCACGCGCCTAGGCTTCGAGCTCGACGAAGAATCGGCGGCGCTCGCGGCGCTCGCTAGCCCCGGGGCTGTCAGCGGCGAACGGCTGGGCCACGAGCTTCGGCTTTCACTCAGGGAAGATTCACCGACCGCCGTGCTTTCGGCGGTCGAGGCACTGAACCCAGGCGCGCTGATCGAGGGTTTTGACCCCAACCCAGCGCGACTTGCCGAAGCCTCCGCACTGCTGGGCTCCGCAGGGCGCCAGGACCTCCTGACTCTGGCGGCGTGCTGCCAAGGAGTTGAGCTTCAGCTTCTCACGCGGTGGCTTGACCATCTCCAGTTCACCGCCTCCGAGCGGGATCTCGTTACGGCGTCGTCACGGTGGGTAACGGCAAGTCCTCTGCGCAGTGCGCAGAGCGCGTCGCAGATTGCCGAGGCGGCCGCCGGAGCTCCGCTCGAGGCTGTCGCGCTCTGCGGCGGCGAGAACGCGCGTCAATGGCTCACGGAACTGCGGCACGTAACGCTTGAGATTGATGGCGATGACTTGATCGCGGCCGGAGTGCCGCCGGGGCCGGCGATCGGAATCGGGCTGAAGCGCGCCCTCGCTCGGACTCTCGATCGGGATATCTCAGGGCGGGACGAACAGCTGCAGGCGGCGCTGGAAGGCGCAGAAGGCCCCTCCTAGTGGACGCGCAGTCGCGACCTAACCGCGGCGATACGCCGCCCCAATTCCGACGGGACCGGCTCGGTATCCGCCTGAAATTGCGCAGTGCCGAGATGCTCTTCACGAATGTCCTCGCGGGGGACTTCGCCGAGCCGAGTGACGACTCGGCAGCTCTGATCGAGTCGCTCAGCGGCATCGACCGCGGTCGGTGGGCTCAGGCCGAGCAGGTTCACGGAATCGAGATCGAGGTGACCTCTCCGGAGCAAGACCTGACGCCGTTTGGCAGCGTGGCCGATGGGCAGGTCACTGCGCGCCGGGACGTACTCTGCGCCGTCCGCACCGCCGACTGCCTGCCAGTGCTGTTGGCGGGGGACCACGCCGTCGCTGCGCTGCACGCAGGCTGGAGGGGCCTTGACGCGGGGATTATCGAAGCGGGGGCGGAGAGCCTCAGGACGCTCGATGACGGGGAGGTCATCGGCGTGATCGGGCCAGGAGCGCGGGGCTGTTGCTACGAGGTGGGAGACGAGCTACGGGCGACGTTCAGCGCATGCCCGGAGGCCCTATGCGGCTCGAAGAACCTGGATCTCGCCGTGGTTGCGAGCCATCTCCTCAGTGACGCTGGCGTCACAACTATCCATGACTGCGGCATATGCACGATCTGTTCGTCGCCGGATGAGTTCTTCTCGTATCGCCGCGACGACGGCAAGACTGGGAGAATGCTCGGGGCGATATGGCGGAACTGATTCGAGGCTTGCGCGCGGAGACGATCACGGCGGCCCAATCGGCCGTTGAGCTTGACATCGCGGCGGCCTGCGAGCGCGTCGGGAGAGCGCGCGCTGAAGTCGAACTCCTCCTCGCCGCCAAGTACGTGCCGGTAGAGGAGAGCGGGATGCTGCTCGAGGCTGGCATCACGCTGATCGGTGAGAACCGCGCGCAGGATCTCGTCGCACGCGCAGAGGCCTACCCGGGCCGCTTCACTTTCGATTTCATCGGCACGCTTCAGAGCCGCAAGGTGAAACTGATTGTTCCGCATGTCAGATTGATCCACTCGGTCGCGACCGATTCGGTGCTCCAGCAGCTGGAGCGGCACCACAACGAGCAGACGAAAGTGCTCGTCGAGGTCAATGTGGCTGGCGAGGAGGGGAAGGGCGGGGTCGCACCGAGCGAACTCGATCAGTTCATCGACCGCTGCCCTGTTCCTGTAGTTGGGCTAATGACGATGCCGCCGTTGGCCGCCGACCCTGAACGGAGCCGTTCATACTTCTCTGCGCTGAGAGAGATGGCGTCAGAGCGCGGCTTGGAGCAGCTTTCGATGGGGACAACGCAAGATTTCGGCATCGCAATAGAAGAGGGCGCGACGATCGTGCGTATTGGCAACCGCCTGTTGGCTTGAGTTACGCACGATATTCGGCAGGAAAACGCCGCAGCGTGGCTAAACTTGCGTAATGGCTCTTAGCGATACGTGGCACCGCGCGCTCGTCTACTTCGGTTTGGCCG
>WLNV01000171.1 GCA_009699615.1 Actinomycetota bacterium | reverse complement strand
GGCATCGGCGTCGAGGTTGACAAGCAGCAGCGGCCCCCACTCGAGCACCGCGACTGGCTTTAGGTCCATTCCCTCGCAGGAGTAATCGTCCTCGCGCTCTGTCCGCGGCGCTGACTTCAGCTTGCCGTCGAGGCCGTAGACCCAAGCGTGGTTCGGGCACTGCAGCAGCTTCGCCGGGCCCGAGCCCTGCGCGATCACGGCGCCACGGTGCGGGCAGACGTTGAGCATCGCGTGCACTTCACCGTCGCCGTCGCGAGTGATCACGACCGGCATGCCGCAGATCTTCGCCGTCGTCATCGACTGCGGCTCGCGCACGTCCTTTGAGAGTCCGGCGACCTGCCAAGACCTGTGGAAGATCAGGTCACGTTCGTCACGCGCCTGCTTCTCATCTGCGTACCAATGCGCCGGTAGCGGGGCGGAGACAGTGTCGCTGCTGACTGAGGCCATTTGGTGATCTTCGCAACTGACGGGGCGGGGCGCAAGGTGCCGCTCGGCTCCGACGGTGAGGCGTTGTCTCAGCCCTTGGCGTACTTCGAGTACTTGGCCCGCAGCAGCGCGCCGGTTGCACGCTGGCCGATGCTCGGCTTCGGGTCGAAGAGTTGGTGATTCGTCTCGAGCCAAGCTTCGAGCGTTGTTCCCGCTTGGCCGGTGAGGTCTGAGAAGGTGTCGGTGATCACTTCAGCGCGGCCTTCCTTCCAGGCCCGAAGGTGCATGATCACCATCTGTTCGAGTACGACGGGGTCCTTGATCTCACTGTTCTTCAGCATCATCGCCGCGAACTCGTCTTCCGGAAGGTCGTAGTAAGTGATCTTGCGGCCGACCTGCTTGGAGATTGCGGCGCAAATCTGCTCCATGTCAAGCAGCTGCGGCCCAGTGAAGCGGTAGTCCTTGCCGTCATGGCCGTTTCCGGTGATGACCGCGCGCGTAGCGATCGCTACATCGCGGTTGGCAACCAAGGCGTTCTTTCCGTCGCCGGTCATGCTGAGCACGCAGCCGAGCGGCGCGGTGGCCGCTGTCGCGCTCAAAGCCGTTTCCATCACTGAGGTAGGCGAGATCAGCGTCCAAGGCAAGCCTGAGGACTTGAGTGCTTCTATCCCTGCGCTGAAAGGCTGCTCGAGCGTGTCGCCTTTGTGGTTTACGGCGCCGTGAATCGCTGCGATGTGGGGCTGCCCGGACTGCTTGGCTGCCTCGACGACGTTCTTGTAACGAACGCCTATCTGGTCACTGATCGGCGCTGCGAGGAAGACGTTCGTGACCCCTTCCATCGGTCCGGCGAGGCTCTCCGGGCGGTCCATGTCGCCTTCGAAAACCTCGATGTTGGGCGCGTCAGCGGTGAACTTTGATCGGTCGCGGACCATCGCCCGGACCTGCACGTCAGGGGCGCCGGCAAGCTCCCGTGCGAGCGCGTTGCCGAACATTCCGTTTGCGGTCGTGATCAGGACAGTTCGCATTCTCCGACCCTATTCGCTCCGCTCAGACGCGCGCCTTTAGGCGACGTCGAAGCGGTCAAGGTGCATCACCTTGGCCCATGCGGCAACGAAATCTGTGACGAACTTCTCGCCCGCGTCTTCGCTGGCGTAGACCTCTGCCAGCGCGCGCAGCTCGGAGTTCGAAGCGAAGACGAGATCCACTCGGCTGCCGGTCCACTTCAGATCGCCGCCATCGCGGCCGCGGCCTTCGAAGCTCTCTTCGGCTTCCGAGGTCGGCTGCCAGACGGTGTCGATGTCGAGCAGGTTGACGAAGAAGTCGTTCGTCAACGTCCCTGGCTTATCGGTCAGGACGCCATGCTCGGAGCCCTTGTAATTGGCGCCGAGAACGCGCAGGCCGCCGACGAGAACGGTCATCTCCGGTGCCGTCAGCGTCAGCAGGTTGGCGCGATCGACGAGCAGCTTCTCCGCTGCTCGCTTATGCCCGGCGACCAGGTAGTTGCGGAAGCCGTCGGCCTTCGGTTCGAGCACCGCGAAGGAGTCGACGTCGGTCTGCTCCTGCGAGGCGTCGGAGAACCCGGGGGTGAACGGAACGGTTACGTCGTAGCCGGCGTTCTTCGCTGCCTGCTCAACTGCTGCGCAGCCGCCGATGACGATCAGCCCGGCCATGTATGCCCACTTGTCGCCGGTCTGAGCGTCGTTGAACTCCTTCTGGATCCCCTCGAGAGTCTTCAGCACCTCAGCGAGCTCGGGCGGATTGTTGACCTCCCAATCCTTCTGCGGCTCAAGGCGAATGCGCGCCCCGTTAACGCCGCCGCGCTTGTCGGTGCCGCGGAATGTTGAGGCCGCCGCCCAGGCGGTCGTGACGAGCTGCGAAATAGAGAGGCCGGATTCAAGAATCTTCGCTTTCAGGTTCGCGACATCAGCGGCGTCGAAGAGCTCGTGATCGGGGGCCGGAACAGGGTCCTGCCAGATCTGCGGCTCGGCCGGAACGAGTGGTCCGAGGTAGCGGGAGATTGGCCCCATATCGCGGTGCGTCAGCTTGAACCAGGCCTTGGCGAAAGCATCGGCGAGCTCCTGGGGGTTCTCGTAGAAGCGCCTTGAGATCGGCTCGTAGATTGGGTCCATCCGCAGCGCGAGGTCGGTCGTCAACATCACCGGAGCGTGCGTCTTCGACGGGTCCTGAGGGTCGGGCACGGTGGTCGCCGCGGCAGGATCGGTTGGGATCCACTGGTGCGCGCCGGCCGGGCTCTTCGTCAGCTCCCACTCATACTCGAAGAGCGTCTCGAAGTAGCTGTTGTCCCAGGCGATTGGGGTCGGCGTCCAAGCGCCTTCGAGGCCGCTGCCGATCGTGTCGTCGCCGCTGCCGGTTCCAAAGCTGTTCTTCCAGCCGAGGCCAACCTCCTGAAGTGGGGCGGCCTCCGGCTCAGGGCCGACGTACTTGTCAGGGTCGGCGGCGCCGTGGGTCTTGCCGAAGGTGTGGCCACCGGCGATCAGCGCGACGGTCTCCTCATCGTTCATCGCCATGCGCGCGAAGGTCTCGCGGATGTCGATCGCCGATGCGAGCGGGTCGGGGTTGCCGTTCGGGCCCTCGGGGTTGACGTAGATCAATCCCATCTGCACGGCTGCGAGTGGATTCGCCAACTCGCGCTCGCCGCTGTAGCGCTCGTCGCCGAGCCATTCAGCTTCGGCGCCCCAGTAAGTGTCGTCCGGCTCCCAAACATCCTCGCGCCCGCCGCCGAAGCCGAAGGTCGCGAAGCCCATTGACTCCATCGCGACGTTGCCGGTCAGGATCATCAGGTCGGCCCACGAAATCTTGCTGCCGTACTTCTGCTTGATCGGCCAGAGCAGACGGCGCGCCTTGTCAAGGTTGACGTTGTCAGGCCAGCTGTTCAGTGGTGCGAAGCGCTGCAGCCCTGCGCCGCCGCCGCCGCGCCCGTCGCTGATCCGGTATGTGCCTGCGCTGTGCCAAGTCATGCGGACGAAGAGCGGGCCGTAGTGGCCGTAATCGGCGGGCCACCACTGCTGCGAATCGGTCATCGCGGCCTTGATGTCAGCCCTCAGCGCTTCGAGATCAAGCTTCTTGAACTCCTCGGCGTAGTTGAAGTCGGCGCCCATCGGGTCGGCCTGCGGCGAGTTGTGGCGGAGGACGCCGAGATCGAGCTGGTTCGGCCACCAGTCGTGGTTCGAAGTGCCGCCGGTGGGGCCGGCGCCGTTTCCGTTAGTGACTGGGCACTTGGCTTCGCTGTCCATGATCTCGTCTCCTGTGGCTGATGCGTTGGCTCAAATTGTCTGCTGGCTCGATGGTACAGCGGTATGTCAGCAACGTTGTTGCCGACGGTCGGGTCTGGCTGACGACAGGGGCGAGGAGTAGGTCGGCCCGATCGGCGGCTCAGCGGGCGGCGCGCATCGCCAGGCCGAGAGCCTGCTCGGGCCACCACTCGCCGGCGGCGGGGCCGCCGTTGCAGCTTCCGTCGGATTCACCGGGTGTCTTGATCCAGAGCAGCGCGTCGAGCGGCTCCGCTGCGGGCGAAACAGTCGGCGGCAGTCCGAGACCGCGGCCGGCAGGGTTGCACCACTGATCTCCTGCCGGGCCTTGGCCGTTGCGGCTGGTGTCAATCACGGCACGCAGCCCCGGCAGCTTGCGGCGCAGCGCGCGCACGTAGGTGAGCGATTCGGAGGTCGTGCGGAAGTTTGAGACGTTGACAGCGACTCCGCGGGCTTTGCTCACGCCTGCACTGCGCAGGCGCGCAGCCATCACCGAGGGCGACTGCCAATTCGAGTTTCCGGCGTCGAGGTAGACAGCGATGCCGCGGCGCGAGAGCGTCGTGATCGCGCTTCGGAGCATCTGTGCGCGGCGGGTGCGGCCCGCGGCGTCGAGGCAATCCCAGCCAGCCACGGCGTCAGGTTCGAGG
>WLNV01000170.1 GCA_009699615.1 Actinomycetota bacterium | reverse complement strand
TGTCGGCGAGCAGCGCTAGCAGCGCCGCTTCGTCAAGCACAGTCACATCGAGCCGCTCGGCCTTCTCGAGCTTCGAGCCCGCTGCCGCGCCGGCGACGAGGTAGTCGGTCTTCTTCGAAACAGAGGTCGTGACGCGACCTCCCGCAGCAAGAATCTGCTCGCTTGCCTGTTCGCGTGTCAGCGTTGGAAGCGTTCCTGTCAAGACGAAGGTCTTCTCGGCAAGCGGCCCATCCCCCGGCGGCGGCCCTTCCTGCTCAAACTGCAGACCGGCCTTCTCAAGTTCGCCGATCAGCCTGCGCATTCGCTCGTCGGCGAGTTGCGTTGTGATCAGCTCGCCAACGATCGGTCCGACGCCCGGCGTCTGCGAAATCTCCTCGACGTCGGCGGCAAGCAGCGCATCGATCGTCCGCAAGCGCTGCGCAAGGCTTCGGCCGGTCACCTCGCCGACGCCCTCAATCCCAAGCGCAAACAAGACCCGCGCGAACGGCCGCGCCTTCGAAGCCTCCAGTGAGTCGATGATCCCCCGAGCGGAAAGCTCGCCCATCCCCTCGAGCTCCGCGAGTTCGGCCAGGTCGAGCGAATAGAGGTCGGCCGCGTCGTTGATCAGGCCCTTCTCGAGCAGCATTGCGACCAACTTCTCACCTAGGCCGTCGACGTCCATCGCGCCGCGCGAGACAAAGTGTGTAAGCAGCGCCTCGCGCCGTCCAGGGCAGTCGCGGTTCGGGCACTTCGTGAAGACCGAGTTCTCGGGCTTGACTGTTGCCGTCGAGCATGTCGGGCACTTCTTCGGCGCCGTCACAGGCCCGCTGCGGCCTTCCCTCTCGGCAGCATGCGGCGCCGGAGAGACGACTTGGGGAATTACATCGCCGGCGCGCAAGACGATCACTTCATCGCCTGGCCGGACATCCTTGCGAATCAAGTCTTCTTCGTTGTGGAGCGTCGCGTGCTGCACAACGACACCACCAAGATCGACCGGCGCAAGAACCGCAAAAGGGTGCAGGTCGCCGAACTTACCGACGCTCCATTTGATCTCTTCGAGCTGAGTCAGTTTGGTCGTCGGCGGGAACTTCCATGCGACTGCCCAGCGCGGGTCGCGGCCTACGACCCCGAGCCGACGCTGCTGCTCTGCATCGTCGACCTTGATAACAACGCCATCGATCTCGAAGTTGAGCGAACCGCGGCGCTGCTGCCACTCAAGGCAGCGCTCGATCGCCTTCTGCTCGCTGTCGAGTCGCTCGATGTCGTGATTGACCGGGAAGCCCCGCTCCCGCAGCCACTCGAGCGTCTCCCACTGCGAATCGAAGCCGACCCCTTCGCAGGCGCCAACGCCGTAGGCCCAGAGCGATAGCGGGCGCTCCGCAGCAAGCCGAGGGTCGAGCTGTCGCAGAGTCCCCGCGGCCGCGTTACGCGGGTTCATGAAGGTCGGCTGCCCTTCGCCCGCGCGGCGCTCGTTGAGGCCCTGAAAGCCCTCCAGCGACATGTATACCTCGCCGCGCACCTCGATCATCGGGGGAGAGTCATCGAAGCTGAGCGGCACCGTCGGAATCGTCCGCAGGTTATGCGTGACGTCCTCGCCCACTTCGCCGTTGCCGCGCGTTGCGCCGCGCTCCAGCACGCCGTTGCGGTAGACGATCGAGATTGCCAAGCCGTCGACCTTCGGTTCGCAGACGAAGTTGAATTTTGGATCATCGATCCCTTCGCGCGCCAGATGGTTCCGCATCCGTGTCACCCAGCCGTCGAACTCCTCGGGACTGCGCGCGTTTGCGAGCGAAAACATTGCCTGCGGGTGCGTCACCTTCTCGAGCGCACTGACCGGCTCGGCGCCGACGCGCTGGGTCGGCGAGTCCGGCGTGACGATCTCCGGATGATCGCGCTCAATCTCGCGCAGCTGATCAAGAAGTGAGTCGTACTCGTCGTCCCCGATCGTCGGGTCGTCCTCAACGTAGTAGCGCTCGTTGTGTTCGCGCAGCTCGGCGCGCAGCTCCGCGGCGCGATCGGCGGGGCTGGTCACTGCGGATCTGGAGCGACAGCTTCCAGTAGCTGGCTCAGGTCGCGGGCACCGAGCGCCTCAATCCCGGACTCATGGGTCAAGTCGAAGTGCAGCGGCGTAACTGCGATCCGGCCAGCGGCGACCGCCGCCAGGTCGGTACCCGGATCATCTTTGTAGCCGTGGCTCTCACCGTAGATCGAGAAGCGGCGTCGGCCCGGCTCGCCCTGCTCCTGGAGCTTCAGTTCATCGCGGTAGATGCGCTTGCCCAGGCGAGTCACCTCAACCCCGGTTGGCACGTCCCCCGGCACGTTGACATTTATCAACGTGCCTACCGGCAGCGGCGTGTGGCCAACATGCGCCGCCAGCCTTGCTACGAACTTGGCCGCCGTGTCGAACTGGAAGTGACGCCCCCAACGGAAGTCCATCTCGCGGCTCGTCGACTGCTGCGATGCGGCGATGCCCGGAATACCGAGCAGCACACCCTCAAGCGCGGCGGCGACGGTCCCCGAGTAGGTCACGTCGTCGCCAAGGTTCGCGCCGTGATTGATTCCGGAGACGATCAGCTCGGGATAGAACCCTTCGACCAAGCCGAGAGTTGCGAAGCGGACACAATCGACCGGCGTACCGTCGGTCGCGAAGCCGACGCTTCCGTCATCGAACCGAATCTCCTCGGTCCAGAGCGGCTGGTGCGTCGTTATCTTGCGCGCAAACGCGGAACGGTTCCCGTCGGGCGCGATCGTCACCAACTCAATGTCAGGCAGAGCGGCCAAAGCGGCGCGCAGAGTCTGCAGCCCCTCGGCCTCGATGCCGTCGTCGTTGGTGAGAAGAACCTTCATTGCGCGCTCAGAACGAGCATAGACCGCATCCCCGCGGGCACGAACGCTGAATCAAGCGGCGCCCGATCAGACGAGTTCGAGATAGACCATCTCGGTCGAGTCGCTGCGCCGCGGCCCAAGCTTGAGGATCCGCGTGTAGCCACCCGGGCGCTCGGTGTAACGAGGAGCGACCTCGGTGAAAAGCTTGTGCACGGCGGTAGCGTCCTGACCCAGCGCAGAAAGTGCCTGACGGCGTGCGTGAAGATCTCCACGCTTGGCAAGCGTAATCAGCTGCTCGACCTCCGGCTTGACGGCTTTGGCTTTTGCCTCGGTCGTCTTGATCCGCTCGTGCTCAATGATCTCCTTGCAGAGGTTGCGCATCATCGCCTTGCGATGGGAAGGGCTGCGGCTTAGCTTGTGGCGGGTTTTCTGGTGGCGCATGGTTTGGGTCCTCAGTCGTCGCGAAGCGCGAGACCGCGCGCAGCGAGAGTTTCGATTACCTCGTCGATCGACTTCTTGCCGAAGTTCGGAATCGCGTTCAGCTCGGCCTCTGACTTCGAGAGCAGATCGCCGATTGTCTGAATGCCGGCGCGCTTGAGGCAGTTGTACGAACGGACGCCAAGCTCCAACTCCTCGATCAGAATGTCGTCGAGCGGGCCGCCGGCTGCAAGCGGTGCGGCTCCTGGAATCGAGCCCATCCCAGCCGAGTCAAGCTGATTGACCGGTCCGGCACGAAGTTCCTCGATGCGGTCCTCGTCGGTGAAAATCGCCAGCTGTGAGATCAGAATCTCTGACGCCTCACGCAGAGCCGTCTGCGGGTCAAGCGACCCGTCCGTCTCAATGTCGATCGTCAGCTTGTCAAAGTCGGTGCGCTGGCCTACACGGGCCTGTTCGACGGCGTATGCGACACGCTGGACCGGCGAGAAGAGCGAATCGATCGGAATAACGCCGATTGGCTGATCATCGCTCTTGTTGTCCTCGGCGACGCGATAACCGCGGCCTCGGCCAATCGTCAGGTAGACCTCAAGCTTGATCTTCGCTTGGAGCGTCGCGATGTGGATGTCGGGGTTGAGGATCTCAACTCCGGCAGGGAGGTCGATGTCCTTCGCCTTAATCTCACCGGGGCCGGTGACTACGAGCGGCGCTTCAACCTCGGTCGCGTCGGAGTGCATCCGGCAGACGATCCCCTTCAGGTTGAGGATGATGTCGGTGACGTCTTCGGTCACACCCTCGATCGATGAGAACTCGTGCCGCACGCCCTCAATGCGAACGCTCGTCACGGCAGCGCCGGAGAGCGAGCTGAGAAGGACGCGTCGCAGCGAATTGCCAAAGGTGTAGCCAAAGCCACGGTCAAGCGGTTCGATTACGAACGAGCCGCTGTTCTCGTCGCTGGTGTCACTTGTAATGCGAGGAATCTGAAAGTCGAGCATCTTGGCGATTTATCCTGTGGTTGTAATCGGTGCGGCGCCTTCTTCAGGCGACCGCCGGGCGCGCCGCCCCCGCAAGCGGAGGCAAACGCAAAGCTTTGCTTCTACTTCGAAT
>WLNV01000017.1 GCA_009699615.1 Actinomycetota bacterium | reverse complement strand
GGCTGTCCGGCTGCGGTCAACCATTGACTCTCGTGTCCACTGCTCCTTCTCCGCCTTCGCTGCAAGCCCGCATTGCCTCGCTGCCGTGGCCGGCAATCCTGCTCGTAGCGCTGGCCGCGATAGTCGCGGCGGGGACGATCGTCTTCCCGACCTACACCGCTTACGACGCGACCTACTCGCTGCTCTGGGGCCGCGAGATCCTCGGCGGTCACCTACCGAACTTCGATACCTACAAGGCTCCGACGGAGCACCCGTTGGGGCTCGTCTTCGCCGTATTCTTCGCGCTCTTTGGTCGCTCCGGGGACCGTTTGATGCTGCTGGCGACGATGGGCACCTTCGTTGTGATGGTCGCAGCGCTCTACCAGATCGGCAGAAACGCGTTCACGAAGCTGGTCGGCATAACCGCAGCCGTGATCCTTTGCACGCGGTTTGACTACCCGTTCCTCGCAGCCCGCGCCTACATCGACATCCCATACCTTGCGCTCGTGCTGTGGGCGGCAGCCTTGGAGTGCGCGCGGCCACGGCGCGGCGCGAGCGTCCTCTGGCTGCTGGCGCTGGCCGGTCTACTCCGCCCTGAGGCGTGGATCATCAGCGGCATCTACTGGCTCTGGCTGTTTCCGTCTCTCTCGTGGAAGAAGCGTGTTCAGTTCGCCTTGCTCGTCGGCGCTCCGGCGCTGCTGTGGTTCGGTGTGGACTACGTCGTCACCGGCGACCCGCTCTTCTCCGAAACGAACACGACTGCCATCACGGCTGAGAACGGCCGTCAAGGTACCGCGGCAGAGGTCCCGGGGCAGACGCTGCTCTTCCTCGGCCAGCTGTTGAAGGTCCCGGTACTCGCCGGCGGCTTGATTGGGCTCGGTCTCGCCACCTGGCTCGTTCCGCAGCGGGTTCGAGTTCCGCTCGCGCTTTTCCTAATCGGTCTCTTGACCTTTCTTCTGCTCGCGATCGGCGGCTTCTCGGTGATCAGCCGCTATCTGTTGCTCCCGGCGGTCATGCTGATGCTGTTCGCAGCGTTTCTCGTTTCAGGGTTCACGGTTACGGTCCCCGGCCGTGCTCGCACCGGCTGGGCGATCGCCTCGGGCGTAGCCGTCGTTGCCCTGATCGTCTGGACGATCATCCGCGTCAACGTCAGCGTGTTGGTCTCCGAGCTGAGATTCCGGGGCGACTCGAGTCAGGCCCTCGCTTCGCTGCTCGATCGACCTGACGTACGAGCGGCCGCAAGGTGCGGGCCGGTTTTGACCAGCAACCACCGTCTCGTGCCCAGTGTGCGTTGGATCATGGACCTGCCTAGCGATCAGGTGATTGCCCGCAGCGATCTTGCTGCGGCGGAGAAGGTGAAGACCGGAATTGTCGTGCTCTCCGCTGGCCGCGCGGTGCTTCTGCGCGGCGGCCTCGACCCGGAGACTCCGACATCGGAGGACACTCTCCGAAACCTGCCTCCGGCTGGCTACCGGCCGGTCGCCGCCAACGAGCTCTACTCGGTGTACGCCCGCTGCCGCTGAGCGGCGCGTTCGAGGCCTATCCTCAGCGCTGATGCCGAGTTCTGTTTCGACACGTGACGAGGAGCTGCTTGCGCGAGCGATTGAGCTCGGACGCAACGGGATAGGCCATGTGAGCCCCAACCCGCTGGTCGGTGCCGTGATCGCGCGTGAGGGGGAGGTCCTCGGCGAAGGTTGGCATCAGCGCTACGGCGAGGCTCACGCCGAGGTCAATGCGATCGCTGATTGCGGCGGCGTTGATCTGACGGGGGCAACGCTCTACGTCTCGCTGGAGCCGTGCTGTCACGTTGGTCGTCAGCCCGCCTGTACCGACGCGATTACCGCCGCAGGGATCGGGCGAGTCGTCGTCGGCAGCGATGACCCAACTGAGAAAGCGAGTGGACGGGGCCTTGGCATTCTGCGCGACGAAGGTGTTGAGGTGGAGGTTGTCGGCGGCGAGATGGCGACGACCGCACGGCTCGAGAATCAAGCTTTTCGCAAACACGCCCGTAGCGGCAAACCTTGGGTCCTTTTCAAGTCGGCGATGAGCATCGACGGCAAAGTTGCGACTCGCGAGGGCGACTCGCAATGGATATCCGACGCGAGTAGTCGGGAGTTGGTTCACGTTTGGAGGGCCGAGGTTGACGCCGTGGCGGTCGGGATCGGGACGGCAATGGCCGATGATCCCCAGCTGACGGCTCGCAGCCCTGCCGCCGAGAAGCAGCCGCGGATGGTCGTCTTTGATTCCGGTGCTCGGCTTCCGCTCGATTCGCAGTTGGTCGCGCAGGCGCCCCAAGTCGAACTGATTCTGATCGTCTCACGCGCCGCACCCCGCGGAGCTGTCGAGGCGCTTGAGTCGGCTGGCGCACAGGTGATTGTCGCCAGTGGTGAGAATGAGCCGCTGCGCGTAAGCGACGCGCTCAGGCAGCTCGGCACGCTCGACCCGCCGATCACTGCGTTGCTGCTTGAAGGGGGCCCTCATCTGGCTGGTGCCTTCTTTGACGCTGGCGAGATCGACGAGCTTCGACTCTTCATCGCCCCGCTTGTGCTTGGGGGAGCCAGCGCGCGCGACCCGCTTGAGGGGATGGGCGCGACGACGATCGCCGACGCTACGCGTGCGATCTCGCTCACAACCGAGCTGGTGGCCGATGACATCCTGCTTACCGCCCGGCTGCGAGAGTGGTGACGATGTTTACAGGCCTGATAGAAGATCTTGGCGAACTTGTTCAGCTCGACGGCGGCGCCTTGGGGGCTCGCCTCACAATCCGCAGCTCGCTCGTCGCGGACTTGGCCGAGGGCGATTCGATCGCCGTCAACGGCGTCTGCCTGACGGCCACCGAGGTTGGGGGTGGCACCTTCTCTGCCGATGCGATGAACGAGACCTTGGCGCGCACCTCGCTTGGCTCCGCGCAACCGGGCTCGGCGCTGAACTTGGAACTGCCGGTCCGCGCCAATGGCCACCTCGGCGGCCATATCGTGCAAGGCCACGTCGACGGGATTGGCACGGTCTCAGCCGTGCATGAAGACGGGATCGCGCTTGTCGTCACCGTCACGGCAGCGCCCGAACTGCTTCGTTACGTCGTTGAGAAGGGATCGATCGCAATCGATGGTGTTTCTCTAACTGTTGCCAGCGTCGATTCCGAGAGCTTCGATCTGTGGCTGATTCCTGAGACGATCGAGCGAACCAACCTCGCCGACGCCCAGCCTGGCCGTAGTGTCAACGTCGAAGTTGACATCCTCGCCAAGTACGTCGAGCGCCTGATCGCTCCAATCCGATGACAAACCCACCTGATACCGAATACCGGTTCGCGACCGTAGACGAAGCGCTGGCCGAGATTGCAGCCGGCCGGATGATCGTTGTCGTTGACGACGAGGATCGCGAGAACGAGGGCGATCTGGTGATGGCAGCTGAGCACGTGACGCCCGAGGCGATCAACTTCATGGCCAAGAACGCGCGCGGTTGGATCTGCCTCGCGCTGACGCCGGAGCGCTGCAGCGAACTCGATCTCGAGCTGATGACGGCGAAGAACGAAACCCCGTACGAGACTCCTTTCACGGTCACGATTGAGGCCCGTGAGGGTGTCACAACGGGAATTAGCGCTGCCGATCGCTCTCAGACGATCCGCGTCGCCAGCGACCCGGCAAATGGTCCCGAAGCAATCGTCAAGGGCGGCCATGTCAATCCACTGAAGGCGAAGCCCGGCGGTGTCCTGGAGCGCACGGGCCACACCGAAGCGAGCGTTGACCTTGCCCGGCTCGCGGGCTGCACTCCTGCCGGAGTTATCTGCGAAATCATGAACGACGACGGTTCGATGGCCCGTGTCGACGACCTCAAGGCCTACTGCGTTCTGCACGAACTGAAGATGTTGACGATCGCCGACCTGATCGCCTACAGGCGTAAGAACGACAAACTGGTCGAGCGCGTCGTCTCGACTTCGATGCCAACCGCGTTCGGTGACTTCACCGTCGTCGGCTACCGCTCTCTCGTCGACGACAAGCACCACGTGGCGCTCGTCAAGGGGGAGGTAGACGGAGAGCAGGACGTGATCGTGCGCGTCCACTCCGAATGCCTTACCGGGGACGTATTCCACTCGCTGCGCTGCGACTGTGGCGATCAGCTCGCCGCCGCGCTTGCCGTGATCGAGGAGGAGGGGAGAGGAGTGCTGCTCTACCTCGCACAGGAGGGCCGGGGGATTGGGCTCTTGAACAAGTTGAGGGCATACAAGCTCCAAGAGGAGGGCTACGACACTGTCGACGCCAATCTCAAGCTGGGACTGCCGGCAGACCTCCGCGACTACGGCATCGGGGCACAGATTCTCGTCGATCTTGGGCTCAGCTCGATCCGGATCCTGACCAACAATCCGAAGAAGATTCACGGACTTGAGGGTTACGGCCTCTCAGTTAGCGAGCAGATTCCAATCGAACAGGCCTCGAACGAGCACAACGCCGACTACCTCGAGACGAAGCGGCGGAGGATGGGCCACACGCTCCATCATCAGGGGCTAAACCTCGACGAGCAGATGCTCCACGCCGAGCGCGAGCAAGACCGGGCCGCAAGAGAGGAAGGCGGCGATGAGTGAGCGCTACGCGATCGTCTGCGCGCAGTTCTACCCCGACTTGGCAGAGCGACTGATTTCGAGCGCACAGGCTGCGTTGGTCGAGGCTGGCTGTGAACCCGCCGAATGTTTCGAGGTCCCGGGCGCTTTTGAGCTGCCGTCAGCGGCCAAGCTTTGTGCGGAGTCGGGCCGCTTTGCAGGGGTTGCTTGCCTTGGTGCGGTGATCCGAGGAGAGACCGACCACTACGACTACGTCTGTGCGGAAGCTGCGCGCGGGATCCAGAGCGTGGCGCTTGAGACAGGCGTTCCATGCTCATTCGGCGTACTCACGGTCAACACGCTCGAACAGGCGCTCGAACGTTCAGGCGGCGGAGTTCGCGACGCTGGGCGAAACGCAGCCGAGGCCTTGCTCGCGCTCGAGCGCGTTCGGGCCAAGCTCAACACTGACTGAGAAGGCACGCGGCGCCGCGGTCGCCCGCAGCGATAGTCTTTTTTGCGATGACAGGACAGTCGCTCGCGTTGCTGATCACGGGGCTCTCGCACGTTTGCGCGGCGGTCATCCTTGTGGTGATGCTGGTCCGCCTCGGTGGCTCCCGCCCACAGGATCTGCGCGACTGGTGGGAGGGCGACGACGGCGGCGAGGGAGGGTCGCCGGATGGCAGTCCAAAACGCGGTCCCGGCGGAGACGGAATCCCGCTCCCAGACGCCCAGGCGAGCAGCGTACGACTACGTGGTCCGGGCGCTATTGCGGGCGCCTTCAACGCGCCGCGGCGGCCCCCTCATCGGCGCCCCGTGCCGGAGCGCGACTCTGAACCGACCGGCTGACCGCTACACTCCGCAACGCAATGGCCAAGGTATGTCACAGCTGCGGTAAGGGACCGGCGTTCGGCAACAGCCGAAGCCACTCGATGGTCGCTACGCGTCGCCGTTTCAATCCCAATCTGCAGAAGGTGCGGATTGTTGTTGACGGAGCGCCGCGCCGCGAGTACGTCTGCACGCGCTGCCTCAAGGCCGACAAGGTCCAGAAGGCCCTTTAGGCTTCGCGGCGTAGTGCCGCATTCGAATTCCAACACCAGCCTGCTGCGCTTTCGCGCGATCCTCGCCGGAGCTTTGATCGCGCTTGAGGAGCGCCGCTCCGAGATCAACGACCTCAACGTCTTCCCGGTCGCCGATGGTGACACAGGCGACAACATGGTCCTGACGATCGAAGGTTGCCTTGCCGAGCTCGACCGGCTCGCCGAAGAGTCCGGCGAACGGTCGCTCGACGAGATCGGCCGCGAAGAGATCGTCGACCTCGTTGCCCGCGCCGCGCTGCTGAGCGCCCGCGGCAACAGCGGCGTGATCATCTCGCAGCTGATTCGCGGTGCAGCCGAAGAGCTGATCTCACGGCCCGGCGTGCTTGTCGACCCGGTACTGATAGCGCTCGCGATGCAGCGCGCAGCCGAACGCGCGTATGCGTCGGTTCGCGAACCGACGGAGGGCACAATCTTGACCGTCATGGCCGACATGGCGACGGCAGTCACAGCTGCACTTGATGGACTGGAACCAATGCCGCTCGATGCCACTCCGGAGCAGCAGAACGCGCGGATTGCCGATCTGCTCGAGGTCGCTGTCATCGCTGGAGAGGAGTCGGTTCGCCGCGGGCCTGATCTGCTGCCGGTTCTGAAGGCCGCTGGCGTCGTCGATTCCGGTGGCTACGGCGTGGTCGTGCTCTTTGCGGGATGCGTTGCCGCTCTTCGTGGCCAGGCAGGCCTGACCGTTGCACGCCACACCGCGCCGGCACGCTCGAGCGAGCCGCAGCACGAGTCGTCGACCTTCCGCTTCTGTACGAACTTTGCCGTCACAGCGAACGGCGCGGGCCGGCTCGAAGATTCCGAGCATTACATCGAGGGCCTTGAGCGGCTCGGCGATTCAGTGCTCGTTGTCGGTGACCAGGTGACGCTTCGTGTCCACGTTCACACCGATGAGCCGCAGGCGGCAACCGCGCTGTTCGACGGCGCGGGGCAGGTCTCGCGGCTCGATGTTGCCGACATGGTCGCGCAGATTGCCGATCGTGACGAGAGGATTGCCGCCGAGGTTCCGGCTCACGCTCGCTGCGGCACGCTGGCGATCGTGGCCGGCGAAGGGATTGCGAAGCTCTACCGCTCGCTCGGTGCTCAGGTCTTGGATGGCGGCGAGACGCTGAATCCATCCACATACGAGATTCTTGCCGGTATCCACAGCGTCCCCGCTGACGAGGTTGTCGTGTTGCCCAACAGCCGCAACGTCTTCATGGCCGCTCAGGCCGCAGCTGAGATGTCAGGCCGGATTGTGCACGTTGCACAGTCGAGCGAGATGCAGGCCGGGCTCGCGGCAATCGTCGCTTCGCAGCCAGATCGCTCTGCCGTCGAGAACGCTGCCGCCATCGACGATCTGCTGGAGCTGGTCCGAACCGCGAGTGTCGCCCGCGCCGCTCGCGCGGATGCCGACGGGCGCTTCGGGGAGGGCGAGGCCGTTGGCTATCTCGGTGAGGAGCTGATTGCCTGGGGCGACCCTGCTGCGACGCTGAAGGCGGTCGTTGACGCGCTCAGCGACGGCAGCGAGCTGCTCACCGTGATCGCGGGTGACGGCGCGCCGATAGATGCCGCCGGGGTTGCGCAGATCGTCGGCGACGGGATTGAGCTCGAGCATCACGAGGGCGGCCAGCCGAGTCGATGGTGGCTGTTGTCCGCTGAGTAGTCGACGATAGAACGGTGGATTACACGCCTCGCGGACTTGGCGACGGCGCGCCGTTGGATCATCAGGAGCTAATTGGCGCTCCGCTGCGCTGGCCTTCCGAGAAGGCGCTCGCCGAGCGTCCGTCGTTTGGCGGTCGGAAGGCCGAGGAAGGGGCGGAACACCTTGGACTCGTCACGGTTGGTGCGCTGCTCGAGCACCTGCCGCGCGACCGGCGTGAAGCGCGCACGGTTGCGGCACTGGCAGCGGGCGAGCAGGCCACTGTTGTCGTTGAGGTTCGTTCGATCAGCTCGAGGCCAGTTCGCCGCCGAGGGATGCGTCCACTGGTAGAGGCGCTCGTCTTCGACGCGACAGGGCCGCTCCAGGTCACGTTCTTCAATCAGCCTTGGTTGGTCAAGAAATACCCCCCGGGGACGAGGCTCGTTCTCCACGGCACGTACGAGGCGCGCAACCGCTTCCGCGTCAGCTCGCACGCGCCGACGGCAGACGAGATAGGGGCCGGAGATGAGGTCGCTCACTACCCGGCTGCCGAAGGCCTCTCGTCGACGCAGATCCTTGCGGTGGTGCGCGAACACCTTGGCGCCGCCCGGCTTGCGCCCGACCCGCTCCCCGGACGGCTGCGCGCCCGCCACCGGCTCCCCGACATGCCGTCGGCGCTACTTGCAGGCCACGCGGGCCAGCTGGAGCCGGCGCGCCAGAGATTGGCCTTTGACGAACTGCTCTACGTCCAACTCGATCTGTTGCGGCGGCGTTCGCGCCGCGCCGAGGAGGTCAAGGCGCCGCAGCTCCCTGCGACCGACGACGGCGCTCAGAAGGGGCTCGTCAGCGAGTGGATCGACCAGCAGCTTCCGTTTGAGCTAACCGGCGATCAGGAACGCGCCGTGGCGGTCGTGCTCGGCGACATCGCCCGGGGCCACCCGATGCAACGGCTGCTGATGGGTGAAGTTGGTTCGGGCAAGACGGTCGTTGCGCTCGCGGCGATGCTGCGTGCCGTCGAAAACGGACATCAGGCGGCGTTGATGGCGCCGACCGAGACGCTCGCCAACCAGCACTTCGCGACGCTTCAGGAGTTGATGCCAGGGCAGGCAGTGCCAATCGCGCTGCTGACCGGCTCGACGCCCGCCGCCCGCAGGCGCGATCTGCTCGGGAAGCTCGCATCGGGGCAGCTCGGGATTCTCGTTGGTACGCATGCGCTGATTGAGGACGATGTGCTGTTCGACCGACTCGCCGTTGTTGTCGTCGACGAACAGCATCGATTCGGAGTGCGCCAGCGTACGGCGCTCGATGCCAAAGCCGCCGGCCCAGCCGGCACTGCGGCGCCACACGTTCTGCACATGACGGCGACGCCAATCCCGAGAACTCTCGCTCTGCTTGGCTACGGCGATCTCGATGTGACGGAGCTGCGCGAACTGCCGAAGGGGCGGGAGCCGATCGCGACACATCTAGCCTCCGGCGAGCGTGACCGATCGCGCGCCTACGAACGGATCCGTGAGGAGCTGCGCGCCGGGCGCCAGGCTTATGTCGTCTGCCCACTGGTTGAAGAATCAGATGCGTTGGCGGCTCGAGCGGCGACGGCCGAATACGAGCGGCTCAGCGCCGACGAGTTCGAGGACTTCACGGTTGCGCTGATTCACGGCCAGATGCCTTCGGCGCAGAAGGCCGAGGCGATGCGCAGTTTCAAGGCAGGTGAGGTCGACGTGTTGGTCGCGACGACCGTGATCGAAGTTGGAGTCGACGTTCCAAATGCGACTGTGATGTTGATCGAGAACGCGGAGCGTTACGGCCTGTCGCAGCTTCATCAGCTGCGTGGCCGGATCGGCCGCGGCGAACACGCCTCGGTCTGCATCTGCTTCGGGGCGAAAGAATCTGAGCGGTTGACCGCCTTTTCGACCTGGAACGATGGTTTCAAGCTCGCCGAGGTTGATCTGCGGATCCGAGGCGAAGGCGAGCTGACGGGGACGCGGCAGTCGGGGATGGCGGCGTTTAGATTTGCGACGATGCCGGAGGACGGCGAGCTGTTGGAGCGGGCAAGGCTCAGCGCACGCGAGATCCTTGAGCTTGATCCTGAGCTGCAGATGGCGGAGCACGTTCCTCTGCGCGAGGCGCTGGAGCGCGTCCGCGGCTCGTTGCTTGCGATCGCGATCGCTGCCTGATGAGGGTCGTTGCGGGAACTCTTGGCGGCAGGCGGTTGCAAACACCAAGCAGCTCGGTCACACGCCCGACCAGCGACCGCGTACGCGAGGCGCTGTTTGCCACGCTTGGTCCGATCGACGGGTTCGCGGTGCTCGATCTCTTCTCCGGTTCAGGTGCACTCGCAATAGAAGCGCTCTCGCGCGGCGCAGCGCGAGCCGTATTGGTCGAGCGAGACCGCAATGCCGCGAAGGTGATAGCTGCGAACCTCGAAGCATTGGAGTTGGCAGAGCCTCAGGCGCGTCTGATCAGGGGCAACGCGCTGAAGGCGCTTGAGTTGGCAGGGAAGGCGTCCGAGAAGTACGATCTGGTGTTCCTCGACCCGCCATACCGCCAGCCTGCGATGCTTGGCGACGACTCTGCGAAGCTGATCGCGACAATTCTTGCTCCAGATGCGAGAGTGGTTACCGAGAGCGACCGGCGTCAGCCGCTTGAACTTGAACTTCCGATGATCGATGAACGTCGCTACGGCGACACCCTGATACGAATTCACCAACGATGACCAACCCCAAGAAGATCGCAGTTTGCCCAGGCTCGTATGACCCGATCACCAGGGGTCACGTTGACGTGATCGCTCGCGCAGCTGAAATCTTCGACGAGGTCGTCGTCGCGGTGGTAAACCATCCAGTCCGCAAGGGGTCGACTCTCTTCAGCATTGACGAGCGAATCTCGTTCATTGAGGACGCGACCGCAGACCTGCCGAGCGTTCGCGCCGCTTCGTTTGACACGCTAATCGTCGACTTCGCCCGCGAGATCGGCGCAAAGACGATCGTTAAGGGCCTTCGCGCAATCTCAGACTTCGAATACGAAACCGAAATGAACCAACTCAACCGCCAGCAGGCTCCCGATGTAGAGTCGCTCTACATGATGGCCAGCCCGCAATACAGCTTCATCAGTTCAAGCGGTATTAAGGAATTGGCGATCTTTGGCGGCACGATCGATGAACTCGTCACACCAAAAGTTGCAGCCCGACTGAAGGAAGAACTCGCTCGCTAGCGAAAGGCACCGTGCTATGGACGTTCTCGTACTAATCGACAAACTTGATGATCTGATCCACAACGCCAAGCCGGTGCCACTCACCGACCAGGTTCGTGTGGACAAAGAGGAGATCTACGACATCCTCGATCAGATGCGCGCCACGATCCCGGAAGAGATCAAGCAGGCCCGCTGGATCGTCAAGGAACGCCAAGAGATGCTTGCCGAAGCGAAGCGCGAAGCCGAGCGCGTGATCAAGGAAGGTCACGAGAAGCAGACGCAGCTAATTGCCGGAGAGGCAGTGACGCGCGAAGCTGAGCGAGCAGCCGACGACATCATGGAAGAGGCGAAGGTTCGCGAGCGCGAGATTCGTCTAGGGGCAGAGGACTACGCCGACGAGATTCTCGGCACGCTTGAAACCAACCTTTCGAAGTTCATCTCCGCCGTGCAGCGTGGCCGTGACCGGCTTGCGGGCGCCGATGACGAAGCATCCGACGGCCGCTGATCTGAGTTAGGCGTCTTCGCTGCTTGCAGGGTTCGTCAGCGCGGCGATCTCGTCGAGCTGTTCACGGACCGAGTTGGCTAGGTCGTCAACTGTCTCCGAGGTCTTGAGGATCTGGTTGCTCGCCGCGGTCAGCGAGCTCTTGATGCCAGAGACCTTCTTCAGCAGGTCGAGCGCGCGGCCGGCGGCCTGCCTAACTGCAACGCCGTCGATCTCTTCGCCTTCAGGGCTGGCCATCAGAATGCGCGCCCGCGCTAGCAGGTAGCCGGTCTCGAGCACCAACGAGGAATCGGTTTCAGGGTCGAAGGTGACGACAATCTTGTTGCCGTGCAGCTCCTCGAGCGGGTTGAACTTGGCTGGAGCGTGGGCATCGCTCGGTACGACTAGGACTGCGTAGCCGGCGCTGCGCTGCGAGCGGGCTTCGTCGAGAGTCGCGATCGCGTCGTTACGGCTGAGCCGCGAGTTCTTGGCTTCGAATGCGATCCGCCCGCGGGCTGGCCCGCCTTGGGCTTCGATCTCGACGACGACGTCGCCCTTCTTGCCGCCGCCTTCGGTCTTCTCGCCGACGGCCTCGGCGCTGTCGCCGCGGCCTTGTGCAATCGCTGCGATCGCCTCGGCGACCTGCTCCTCGTAGCTGCGGCCCTTGGCTGTGCCGCGGGCTTCGGCCTCGGCCAGCTTCTCTGCTCCTTCGGCCTCGGCCTCTGAGCCGGCAATCGTCTTCTGCATCTCGGTGATCGTGCGGTTCATCTCGAGTAGCTGTTTGGCCTGCTGTTCGGAGGCCTGCTTGATGATCTCGGTCGTCAGCTTCTGGAATTGGATCAGTGGGTTGCTCTCATCGTCGGCCGTGAACTGCTTTGTCAGCGCCTCACGGTGCGTCCGCAGCATCTCCTCGACGAGTGCCTTGACTTGGTTCTGAACGGCGCTGCTGGAGTTCTCTCCGAAGTGACGATCGAGCAGCTTCGGCAGCAGACCGGCGTCAGCGTCGAAGGTTGCGTCTATCTGCGTCTTGAAGCCGTCGGTTACCTTCTGCGCGCTCTCGTTGAACTGCTGCTCAACCTCGTGCGCCTGACGCTCAAACTCGGCCTTGACGAACTCCGTGTCCGATGCTGTCTGCTCGCGTTGCAGAATCCGCGCACCAATCTCAATTGCCTGGCTGACGAGCGCATCGAGGCTTTCGCCTGCGGCCTCGCGTTCGCGCGCCAGCGTGATGGTTGCTTCATCGTCGACTGTGAGTCCGTCGATCAACAGCTGATCTCCAAGCAGTCTCACCTGCTCGGCCGTGATTGAAGTGATTGGTTCCACCGACATCTAAGTTGCACGGTACGCGCCGCTTCTGACAGACCGCAGGCCGCTTCGCAGCACGAGCCTCCAGCGGCTCCGCTCTCGGTAGGCTGGCACCGATGCGCGAAAAGATCGGAGAGGCGGCCTTCGTCGCGCGAACATTCGCTCGCGCTGGAATGGTCAAACCGGAGAATCCGCTGGTGGTGCTGAAGTCGCTTGACGTGCTGCGGCGCTGGGGAACTTCGATCGCTGGCGGCTACGCCAGCGCCGCGGTCCGTCGTCCGAGCGCGACGGCGCTGATCGATGACGAAGGCTCCCTGAGCTACGCAGAGCTCGATCGGAGGGCGAACGCGCTGGCACGCGGCCTCTCCGACGCAGGAGTCGGTCCTGGAGATGGGATCGCCGTGCTCTGCCGCAACCATCGTTACTTCGTTGAGGTGACGGTCGCTGCCGACCGGATTGGCGCCAACCTGATCTTTCTCAACACGATGTTCGCCGCGCCGCAGGTCAGTGAAGTCTGCGATCAGGAGAACCCGATCGCAATCATCTACGACGACGAGTTCAGCGAAACCGTCGCCGACGCGAGCAAAGGGCGGACGGCCTTCGTCGCCTGGACCGACCGCGTCGGCAGCTCACCTCAACGGACGCTTGACCAGCTCCGTGCAGGCCAGTCAACCGACCCGCACGATCCGCCTCCTTCGCCGGGTCGAATCATCATCCTCACCAGCGGCACGACGGGCACACCGAAGGGTGCGCAGCGCGAGCAGCCCAGTTCGCTCGCACCCGCGGCGTCGTTGCTCGACGTCATTCCGCTGCGTGCGCGCGGGATCACCTTGATCGCGCCGCCGCTCTTCCATTCTTGGGGGATGGCTCACTTCTCACTGGCGCTGATGCTCGGCTCGACGATCGTCTTGCAGCGAGGCTTCGACCCGAAGCAGTCTCTGTTCGCCGCCGCTCGCCACGGAGCGGGTGCACTTGTCGTCGTTCCAGTGATGTTGCAGCGGATGGTCGACCTTCCGGCAGATGCGCTGGTTGGGGTGGACCTCTCAAGGTTGAAGGTGATCGCCGCCAGTGGCAGTGCCCTCCCTGGGGAGTTGGCGCTGCGCGCGATGGATCGCTTCGGTGACACGCTCTACAACCTCTACGGATCGACCGAGGTGGCATGGGCGACCGTCGCCGGCCCGGAAGATCTCCGGGCCGCGCCGGGAACCGCCGGGCGGCCGCCGCGTGGCACGGTCGTAAGGCTCTTCGACGAGCAAGACCAACCAGTCTCCGAGGTCGGCGTGACAGGTCGGATCTTCGTTGGCAACGGTCTTGGCTTCGAGGGCTACACCGGCGGGCAGACCAAGCAGCAGATTTCAGGCCTGATGTCGGCCGGCGACGTAGGCCACTTTGATGCGCAGGGACGCCTCTTCATCGACGGCCGCGATGACGAGATGATTGTCTCCGGCGGCGAGAACGTTTTCCCGCGTGAGGTTGAGGATCTTCTTGCCGACCATCCCGGCGTCTCAGAGGCCGCTGTGATCGGCGTCGTCGATGAACAGTGGGGGCAGAGGCTTCGCGCCTTCGTCGTCTGCAGCGGGCAGGACGGCCCGGACGAAGGCGAGCTTCAGGAGCTGGTCCGTGAGCGTCTGGCCCGCTACAAGGTGCCGCGTGAGGTGCTCTTCATCGAGGAGTTGCCGCGAAACGCAACCGGCAAGGTTCTGCGCCGCGAGCTGCCGAGCGACTGATGCAGATCGGTTGGGTTGTCTGACGCTCTAATCTGCTGTCGATGGCGAGTGACTCGGAGAAGTTCGATCTGGCGATCCTTGGGCTCAGCCCTGTCGAAGGGAAGCGGCTCGAACTGGAAGCCGAGCTTGGCGAATTCGAATTCGCCGGGGAGCCTTACCGACCGGAGCCGCAGCCCTGCCCGGTGGTCGTAGACGTCACGCGAATGAACAGCGAGGGCTGGTCGCTGAAGCTGCAATTTGAGACCACGATGCGCGGCACCTGCATGCGGTGCCTCGGGCCGGCTGAACGCAAGATCACGGTTGAAGTGCGCGAGGTTGATCAGCTCGATGGCGGCGAGGAGCTGGACAGTCCATACCTCAACGGCTCGATTGTCTCGCTCGACCAGTGGGCGCACGACTCGTTGGCTCTCGCGCTGCCGACGCAGGTCATCTGCAAGCCACAATGCCTAGGTCTCTGCCCTCGCTGCGGGATTGATTTGAACCTTGATCCAGGGCACGAGCACGAGGCCGACAAGGACCCCCGCTGGTCGAAACTGGACGAGCTGAAGTTCGACTGAATGCGGCTTCCGGCGCCGGTTCGCTATCTTTGACCTTCGAATGGCCGTTCCTAAACAACGACAGTCACACAGCCGTACCGCAAAGCGCCGCGCCCAGCACGGGATCGCAGCGCCGACGGGTGGGGGCTGCCCAGAGTGCGGCGCGCCGCGCCTTGCGCACCGTGTCTGCTCTAACTGTGGGACTTACGGCGGCCGTTCAATCATCGCTCCGGCCAACACCGACCAGTAGTCGCCGATGAGCGTCACCGTCGCGGTAGACGCGAACGGGGCCGACCTTGGACCTGCAGAAGTAGCGGCAGGAGCTGCGATCGCAGCTGAGCTTGGTGTGAAGGTGATCGTCTACGGCTCTGCCGAGCAGATCGGTGAGGTGGCCGACGGGGTTGAGGTGGTCGACGCACCGATCTCGATCGCGAAGGAGGCCGATCCGGCACGGGCCGCTCGATCAACGCCCGCTGCTTCGATTGTGCAGGCGGCGCGCGCGGTCGCAAGTGGGGACGCCGATGCGCTCGTCAGTGCCGGTGCGACAGGGGCGACGCTGGCGGCCGGGCTGTTTGAGATCAAGCGCGCTCGGGGCATCTACCGTCCTGCGCTGGCGACCCCGGTGCCAATCCCTGGCAGCCCCGTCACGCTGCTTGATGTCGGAGCCAACGTGGAGGTTCGCAGCGAGCACCTCGTTCAGTTCGCCTTCATGGGCGCCGCTCTGGCGACAACCGTGCTCGGCCAAGAGCGCCCGCGGGTCGCGCTGCTCTCAAACGGAAGCGAAGCGACGCGTGGCACGGCGGTCGTGATCGAGGCCGGTCAGGCTCTCAGTTCTGGGACGCACTCAACTTTCGACTTCGTCGGCAACATCGAAGGCAACGACCTCGCAGCCGATGTCGCCGACGTGATCGTGACCGACGGCTTCACGGGCAACGTCGCACTGAAGGTGATGGAAGGGATCTCGCAGGCGGTCGTCGGTGGCGTACGCGCTGCCGCGACGAGCTCGCCGCGCGCGAAACTGGGCGGCGCGCTACTGCGGCCAGCTCTTCGGGGTTTCCGCGACGAGATCGATCCCGAGGGCCCGGGGGGCGCCTACATGCTCGGATTGAGGCGTCTTGCGGTCGTTTCTCACGGACGCTTTACGCGCTACGGCTTCTCGCAGGCGATCCTGCTGGCAGCTCGCGCAGTGAACGGCGATCTGGTCGGTCGCACGGAAGCAATGTTGGAAGCTGGCGGTGCGCTGCGCCGTTCGGCCAGCGCCGAGGCTGGCGGCCCGTCCGAAGGCGTGGCTAGCTTTGCGCCTGATGACTCGCGACGACGTCCTTGAATTAATCCGCACGCACCTCGCCGACGAGCTCGACGT
>WLNV01000169.1 GCA_009699615.1 Actinomycetota bacterium | reverse complement strand
CCCGCGATGCGGTCGCGGAAGACGATCGGAATCTCCACGACCTTGAAGCCGCGACCGATTGCTCGGTAGGTCAGCTCGATCTGGAAGGCGTAGCCGCGCGCCGTCACTGAGGGCAGGTCGATCGCGCGCAGCACCTCCGCGCGGAAGCACTTGAAGCCGCCGGTCAGGTCGTTGACCGGCAGGCTGAGGATCAGTCGCGCGTAGAGCGAGCCACCGCGGCTGATCACGCGGCGGCTTGCACTCCAGTTCTCGATTCCACCGCCTGGCACATAACGCGAGCCAAGCGCCAGATCGGCGCCGCCGTCGCGCACCGCGCTCAACAGCCGCGCCAGATCGGCCGGGTCGTGCGAGAAATCGCTGTCCATCTCGATCACGAACCCGGCGCCATGGTCGAGTGCGTGAGCGAATCCCGCCAGGTAGGCCGGGCCAAGCCCTTCGCGGCTCGTGCGGTGCATGACTTCGACCTCGGACCGTTCGCTTGCCAACCGGTCGCCGATCCGGCCGGTCCCGTCGGGGGAACCGTCATCAACAATTAGGATTCGATATCCCTCGGGGGATGCGTCAGCGAGCGTCTCGGCTGAAGCGCTGACGATCGCTTCGATGTTCTCTGCTTCGTTGTAGGTAGGCAGAATCAGCCAAGGGAGTTCGGTCATCGTCTGGAGCGAGAGTAGATCAAGAGCTCAGCCGAGTAGCCGCGTCAGCAACTGTTCGTCGACTATCTGTTGGACTGCGGCTGGGGTGTAGGGCTGCAGCAGTTCCGCCGCGCGCGGGGAATAGTCGGGCAGCGGGTCGTCAAGTGCAATGCGGATCGCCGCCGCTTGATTGTCGCCGACGAGCCGATCGTCGAGCTGGCGGGCAAGCGTCAGCGCTTCATATCCGCCAGCAGCCTCCGTCGTCACCAGTTGGCAGCCGTCGGCGAGCGCCTCGAGCTGGGCGATCCCGTAATCCTCACGCCGCGGCGCGCAGACGAAGAGCTTTGAACGCCCGAGCAGCTCGCGGTATTCGGTTGGATTGAGCCGGCCAACGAGTTCCACTCCGGCGCCCGGGTTTGGGACGCGGTTGGCGTCGAGCCCCGCGACAACGAGCCGCTCGTCGCCGCGCCGCGCCTGCGCCCAAGCTGCAAGGACCCGCTCCAGTCCCTTCTTCTCGGGATCCGACGCGTAGGTGACCGCAGCGATCTCTCGCTCGCCACTCGGTTGAGCCGACCCGCTCGCGGCGACCGGGATTGGAACGATGACGGCGTCGTCGGCCGCGGCAGGTGAAGCCAACAGCGCCGCCTGCGAGGTTGGGATCAACAGCGACGCCTCGGCCAGTCGCCGCCGCTCCAGCGGCCTCTGCCAGATTCCGTGGCGTCCGGGGCGGTTCTCGGCCGAACTGGCGTCAAAGCGGATCGCCCCAGGTTCGGGCCAGAGCAGTGCAGCGGTTGTGGTCGAGTAGACGATTGAGCGCGGCTGTTGTGCGGCGAGAGCGCTGCGTGCTGCTGCGGCGCTGGCCCGCGCCCAGAGCAGGTCGGTGAGCGCGAGCGTTCGAACCTGTCGCTGCGGCGCGGCGCGGGCGACTCCAACTGTCGCGCCAGCGTTCCGCAGCAGCGTCGCGAAGGCCTCGTCGGAGGCGCGCAGACCCTGCGTCGACCCGAGTGAGACGACCAGAACGTCCAGTCGACTCACGTCGCCCGCCACGGCTCTGAGCCGCTGTCGCGCCGCAGCCCTGGCGTACGGACCAGCTTGATCGGTTTGATCGGTGAGCCCGAGGTGACGAAGAAGGTCACGCCGTCGCGATCCTCGATCGCAGTCACGGCGCGGTCCTGATGGCGCCACGCGAGCGACCAGATCACCATGAACCCGGTCGCGATCGCCGCCACCTGAGGCAGAAAGAAGGAGAAGATCGCTGAGACCAGCGCGGCGAGCAGCAACGGCCAGAGGCGGCTGAGGAGCATCCGTCCGATGTTTTGCTCGGGGAGCATCGTTGTGCTCTGCGCCTCGCGCAGGGCGCGGGAGACCGATGCGCTCGCTTCCAGCCGGCGCCCAAGCCAAGCTCCGATCAGTGCCGCAATGACCCACCAGCCGGCGGCGATCAGAACGAGCAGGCCGTCGTCGAGCGCGTTCGACTGGACGACCGTGATGACGGCAAGCGCCGTCGCTGAAGCGGCGCTCAGCAGGACCGTCGTCTTGAGCAGATCGACGTAGCGCATCGTCAGCCGGCGAGAGCCGAGAGCAGCGAGTTGACACCTTCGGGTCCATCGATCAGCAGGTCGGCTTCGGCCAGCAGCTCACTGGGAGTCTGTTCGGAGCGAACCCCGATGCAGACCGTCTCGATCAGACGGCCCTCGTGTTGGAGCGCACGCAGTGCACGGAAGGCGTCGAGGTCGGTGCGGTCATCGCCGACATAGAGAGCGTTGTCAACGTCAACTCCGTCGAGCAAAGCCCTTACGGCGTCGCTCTTGGTGCTCGTGACCGGCGCGCGAAGTTCGATTACGCTGCGACCGCGCTGGATCAGCAGACCTTGAGCTTTGGCATGTTCAGCGATCTGCTCAGCGACCGCTTCGGCCTCTGCCTCGTCGTCCAGGCCGCGCCAGTGGAGCGCGACGATTGGCCCTTTGTCTTCGATCCGAAGCCCGCTCGCTTCGCGCAGCTCGGGAATCGTTTCGTGCGCCGCTGCCCGGACGCGCTCGGTCCAAGCTTCGGCCTCGGCGTTGACTATCGGCTGCGGGGCCCCGCGGGGCAGCAGCTCAAGGCCGTGATTTCCGGAGTAGGGAAGCGAACCGATGCCGACGATCCGCCGCGCCTCCTTCGCCTGACGGCCGCTGACGCAACCGACGAGGCCGTAATTGACCTGACAGTCGATCAACAGACGACGGGTTAGCTCCGGCACGCTCGAAGCCTGCGGGTCACGCACGATCGGCGCCAGAGTGCCGTCCACATCGAGCAGCAGCGCGGTGCGTGAGCGGTCGGCTGTGAGGGGCGCAATCGCGCTGGCTAGCGAGGAGGCAGGCGGCATCGAACCTATTATGAACGGGTGCCCTCCCTGCGGATCTCTCAGCTGGCAATTCTCGGTATCGCAACGGGAATCTTCAGCGGGCTGTTCGGCGTTGGCGGCGGCGTTGTCCTCGTGCCGCTGTTGGTGCTCTGGATCGGCTTTGACGAGCGCCGTGCCGCCGCAACCTCGCTGCTCGCGATCGTCATCGCAGCTAGCGCCGGAGCCGCCACCCAGCTGATCTACGGCAATGTCCACTTCGTCGCCGCACTGACGGTCGGCATCCCTGCTGTCGGCGGCGTACTGATTGGGACTTGGCTGCAGCAGCGGATCCCTGTTGCCGTCGTGCAGCTGCTGTTCTCTGCGCTGCTCGTCGGCGTCGCCGTGTTGGTGGTTCTCAAATGATCGCGCTCGCAATCATCATTGGCGTCGCTGCGGGAGTCCTGTCCGGGCTGTTCGGAATCGGCGGCGGGATCCTCCTGGTACCTGCATTGGCGCTCGTCTTGGGGCTTGATCAAGTCGAAGCCGAAGCGACGTCACTGCTGGCGATCATCCCGGTTGCTGCTGTCGGTGCCTGGCGCCAGAAGGGCTACGGCAACCTCGACGTCCGCGCCGGGCTGACGATCGGGCTGTTCGCTGCCGTCGCCGCAATCGTCGGCGTCGCGCTCGTCAACGTGCTGCCTGTGAACTTGGTTCGTTACGGGTTTGCCGCTCTGATGCTCTACGTCTCCTGGCGGATGGCCAGCTCGGCAATCAAGCAGCTCCGCGCTGCGCTTGATCCCAACGCCCCTGCCGACAGTAGGTAGTCGATACGGGTAGCCGGCGGGGTTCGATCCGGTACCGTTGAGTTGTGCCACCAATGATCTGGGAAGAGCGGCCGGACGGGCTGAGGGCTCCAGCGATGATCTGCGCCTTCGGCGGTTGGAACGACGCCGCTGAAGCCGCTACCTCGGCCGTCAACTTCCTCGCCTCTTCGCTCGATGCGTATCGCTTCGCGCACGTCGATCCTGAGGAGTTCTACGACTTTCAGGCGACCCGGCCGCAGATCAGCCTTGTCGAAGGCGAAGCACGTGAGATCAGCTGGCCGATGGTCGAGATCTGGGCTGCGAGAGCGCCGCGCGCTCCGCGTGACTTGATTCTGCTGACCGGCCCCGAGCCGTCGATGCGCTGGAACACTCTCTGCTCCAGTGTCGTCGATCTGGCCGAGGCGCTGAACGTACAGATGGCGGTCTCGCTCGGCGCGCTGCTGGCCGACGTTCCACACACACGGCCAGTGCCGATGGTCGGCGTCACGAGCGACGAAGATCTGGCCGAGCGGGTAGGACTGTCGCCGACGACCTACGAAGGGCCTACCGGGATCACAGGTGTCCTCCACAGTGCCT
>WLNV01000168.1 GCA_009699615.1 Actinomycetota bacterium | reverse complement strand
GGCGCTTGTGTCGCAAGGCCGTACATCCTGATCCGTGCGCCCTTGTTAGAGCCCATCGGGATCTCGTGCACGTTCAGCGCCAGCTCTTGCTGCGCGATCGCGACGATCCGCTCGGCCGGTGTCTGCGTCGCAGCCTGAGCCGCAGCGGAACCAACCGTCAACGCACCTACGGCGAGCAGGGCGCTGAGTGCTGTAAGAAAACGTGCCACAGCAACGGCATTCTATTGCCTCCGAAATGCGGCCGCGCAGGTAACGTCCCAACGCCATTCCCGACCAACCACGTTGGTCTTTGTTAGGGTGTCCTAACTGATGACCAACCTTTCAACAGATGAGGGCTCGTGGGCGCGTTTCTAATCACGCTGCGCGAAACATTTGAGGCCAGCCTGATCATTGGGCTGATGCTCGCCTTCTTGAAGAAGACCGGCGCACTCGAAACGCACGGCCGCGCCGTCTGGCAAGGCACAGCAGCGGCGGTGCTGGTGAGCGCAATCGCCGCGACCATCCTCTTCGCCACCGTTGGCGAACTCGAAGGAACGGCGGAGAAGCTCTTCGAAGCCGTGACGATGCTGGTCGCCGCCGCCGTCCTCACGGGGATGGTCTTCTGGATGCGGCGTCAAGCGCAGACAATGGGAACCGATCTTCGTGATCAGGTCGGGGTTGCGATTGCTGGCGGCGGCACGCTCGCGCTGGCAACAGTCGCGTTTGTGGCCGTCGTCCGCGAAGGCTTCGAGACCGCTCTCTTCCTGTTCGTCTCTGTCGGCGAGAGTGGCGCGGCAGCGACGATCATCGGCGGCCTGATCGGCTTCGCCGTAGCGATTGGACTTGGCGTCGCTTTCTACCGCGGCAGTCTCAAGCTCGACCTGCGTCGCTTCTTCCTCGTAACCGGCCTTCTCGTCTTGGCGCTCGCCGCCTACCTGCTCTACAGCGGACTCTCCGAGCTCGCGGAGCTGGCCGAAGTCAGCGCGTTTGAGGTGCTTGCTCCAATCGCCACACTCGTATTCCTCGGCGCCTTCGGTTGGGGCTTCCTGCGCAACAGCGCTGTCCCTGCAGCGACGGCCACCGCGCAGACGACGCCGCCCGTCAGCTAACTACCTGCCGCCCCTTTGGCAGCTCGTTGAGCGTCTCGCTTCCGTCAGCGGTAACGAGCAGAAGGTCTTCGATCCTGACGCCGCATTCGCCGGGGAGATAGATCCCCGGCTCAACGGTGACGACCATCCCGACCTCCAGAGCTGCGTCGCCGTGGCGCGATAGACGTGGGGCTTCATGAACGTCGAGGCCAACGCCGTGACCAAGGCCGTGACCGAAGTTCTCTGCGAAGCCTGCGTTGTCGATGATTGCGCGAGCGACCTGATCGACTTCGCGGCCGGTCGGCCCTGGCCTAACAGCCTCAACGGCGGCCAGCTGGGCCTCGAGAACAACGTCATAAACGTGCGTCTGGGCGTCATCGACGTCGCCGGTGAAGTAGGTGCGGGTGCAATCCGAGCAGTAGCCATCGAGTTTGGCCCCCCAGTCGATCGTCACCATCTGGCCGGCTTCAACCGCAACGTCGCGAGGTTCTGCGTGCGGCAACGCCCCATGAGCCCCAGCGGCAACAATCGGCGGGAAGCTGAGCTCCTCGGCTCCACGCGTGCGGATCGCCGACTCGAGCGCAAGAGCCAGCTCAACCTCGGTGCGCCCGACCAGGCCGCCTTCCAGCAGCTCAAGCATCGCTGCGTCGGCGAGTTTGGCAGCGGCGCGGATCTTCTCAACCTCGTGCCCACTCTTGATCAGCCGCAGCGCCTCGACAGTCCCATTGACCGGCATAAGCTCAGCTCGACCGTCCAGAGCGGTCCGCAGCGCTTCGAGCTGCGCGACTGTGACGTGGGTGTCGTCATAGCCCACTCTTCCGTAGCCACTCCCCTCCGTGTCTGGTACTGGAAAGTGTTCAGCCAAGCCCGCGCCCAGCAGATCGTTGCTCGCGATCTCGACCTGCCAGGCACTCGGAGCCTGCGCGGCAACCTGCTCCGTGTATCGAAAGTCGGTCAACAGCAGCGCCGGGTTCCTTCCTGGTTCGGCGGGGCAGAGCGCGACCGAGTTGCTACCGGTGAAGCCGGTCAGCCAGCGGACGTTGAGAGGCGCCGAGACCAAGAGCCAATCGACCTCTGCTGCGGCGACGCTCGCGGCGAGCCGTTCGATCCGCTCGGCCACTAGCTGGCCGAGGAGGTCAACTGATCACGCAGCGCTTCGAGCGCCGGCCGGTAGCCGTCAACGCCCTGACCGCTGATTGTCGTCAGACAGATGTCGCTGATAACCGAGGTGCGGCGAAAGTCTTCGCGGTTCTGAATCTCGCTGAGGTGCACCTCGACCGTCGGCAACGCCGCAATCTCGAGCGCATCGCGAATCGCGTACGAGTAGTGCGTCCACGCCCCGGGGTTGATGATGATGCCGTCGGCGATGTCGTTGACGCGGTGTAGGTGCTCGACGAGATCGCCTTCGAAGTTGGTCTGGAAGAACTGCGCTGACAATTCAAGCTCGGCTGCAAACTCGCCGATCCGCTGTGTTAGCCGGTCGTAATCGAGGTCGCCGTAGATCGCCGGGTCGCGCCGACCGAGCTGGTCGAGATTGACACCATGCAGAACGGCGATGCGGTTGTGGGCGAGCACGCTTGCCAGTTTGCCACGTCGGGCGGGCGCCCGTCAGGCGGCGAGCTCTTCAACCGCTGCGCGAACGACGTCGGGCTCAACTTCAACGCCGTAGTGGACCTGACCAGGCTCGCTGCAACAGACGAACGGCACCGGTCCGCTGAGACGCTTCTTGTCCAGCGACGTCGCCGCGAGGACCGCGTCGACGTCGAGTCCGGGAAAACTCACGGGAAGCCCTGCGCCCTCGAGCAGCGCCCGGACCTGCTCGCGTAGCTCGGCTGCACCCGAGATCCTCAAAGCCGCGAGCAGCCCGAGCGACACGGCTTCTCCGTGGCGCAACTGGGTATATCCAGTGACGGCCTCGATCGCGTGACCGATCGTGTGGCCAAGATTGAGTTTCTGACGTGGTCCCTCGTCGTGCTCATCGGATGCGACGATCGCCAGCTTGATTCGCGCGCACTCGCGGATGATCTGTTCATCGACAGGGTCCCCTGCGCTGACGCGCTCCCAGAGCAGATCGCCGCCGATCAGTGCCGTCTTGACAACTTCCGCGTAGCCGGCTGCCATCTCGTCAGCCGGCAGCGTCACGAGCTTCGCCGGATCAACGATCACAGCAGCGGGCTGGTGGTAGGCGCCGATGTAGTTCTTCGCTTGAGGAAGATCAACGCCGGTCTTGCCACCGAATGCTGAGTCGACCTGTGCAACGAGGCTGGTTGGCACCTGTACAACCGGAATGCCGCGTTGGAAGCTGGCGGCGCAGAATCCCGCAAGGTCACCGACAACGCCGCCGCCGACCGCCACAACGTGGTCCTGGCGCGTCGCCTGCTGTTGCACCAGTGCGTCCCAAACCGTCTCAGCCGTTTCGAGCGTCTTTGACCGCTCTCCTGCGGCAATCTCAATTAGCCCGGCGATCTGCGGAACGTCGCCCGCGTAGAGCTCTGCGACGTTGCTGTCGCTGATTACGAACCGTCGAGATTCGTCGGGCAGCGGCCACGGAGCATCGCGAAGCGCGTCGGGCCCGATCCAAACCGGGTATCCGCCGCCCTTCACATCGGCCCAGAGCATTCTCAGCAGCCCGGCTCCTCCATGCGCCATCGCGACCAGCGATGGGAGCGCCGCTTCAATGACCGGTCGATCGCTGCTCGACAGATTGGCGTCGCCGATCTCGCGGTAGACGTACTCGCGCTCGCGGAAGAGGTACTCGAAACCGGCGCGGTCTCGGCCGAGCGGCCGATCACTTCCTTGGACGCGGCTCCAGGCGACATCGAGATCGACGTCGAGAAGCACAGTCGTGTGGTGATCAAGCGCCTCGATCACGGACGCGGAACCGAGCGAGCCGCCGCCGAGTGAGATCACCTGCGGTGGCTGGCCAAGTAGATCGAGGACGGCCTTCTCTTCGGCTTCGCGGAATGCCGGTTCACCGTGCGCTTCGAAGTGCTGCGCAGCGGTCATTCCGCTTCGCTCTTCGATCAGTTCGTCACTGTCGCTGCACGGAATACCGAGCAACTCTGCGGCATGTTTGGCCGCAGTCGACTTTCCGGCCCCCATGAAGCCGATGAAGACAAGCGATCGGTTTAGCGCCGGGTCCACGCGATCCGATCGCAGTAGGCCACCAAAGCTGCGCGCGCGTCGTCGATGTGGTCGCCGCCGAACTTGTCGCGGTACGCATCGGCCAGAACGAACGCGACCATTGCTTCGGCGACTACTCCCGCTGCGGGAACCGTGCAGGAGTCTGTCCGC
>WLNV01000167.1 GCA_009699615.1 Actinomycetota bacterium | reverse complement strand
GCGCACGACGCGACCGTCTACCAGATCGCTCTGGCTTGGCTGCTTGCGCGCTCGCCGGTGATCGTGCCGATCCCCGGCACCTCATCGCTCGCTCACCTTGAGGAGAACGTCGCCGCCGCGGCGATCCGCCTCAACGAGAGCGAGATGCGCGCGCTTGAAGTCGTTGCCTAAGCGGTAGGTGCAGCGGCGTCTGGTTCGACGTCCGGCTCAGCTTCCGGAACGTGTTCGCCGGGTTCGCCTTCGTGCGCCATCCGCGAAGGCCACCAGACCTTCTTGCCGATGTCGAGCACGAGCGCCGGTACCAGCGTTGAGCGCACGATGAAGGTGTCGAGGAGGACCCCGAAGGCGATCGCGAAGCCCAGTTCGGTCAAGAAGACCAGCGGCAGAGTCCCAAGGATCGCGAACGTGCCCGCGAGCACAACTCCGGCCGAGGTGATGACGCCGCCGGTTACGGCGAGTCCACGGATCATCCCGCGCTCGGTGCCGTACTTGAGCGTCTCCTCTCGCACCCGCGCCATCAGGAAGATGTTGTAATCAATCCCCAGAGCAACAAGGAAGACGAACGTGAACAGGGGTAATCCGGGGTCGCTGCCGGGGAAGCCAAAGACGACGTCGTAGACGATCGCGCTGACTCCGAGCGAGGCTGCAAACGAGAGGATCACGGTCAGGATCAGCAGCACCGGAGCCGCGAAAGCCCGCAGCAGCACGATCAGCACCAGCAGCACGACCAGCAGCACGATCGGGATGATCAGCTTTGTGTCGCGCGTCGAGGCTTCACGCAGGTCGCGCTCGATGGCTGTCGGCCCTCCGACGAGCACGTCTTGGCCGCCGGCCTGCTTGGCGGCGGTGCGAATGTTCGGGATTACGGCGTAGGCCTCAGTTGCGTAGGGGCTGTATTTCAGGGTCGCTGCGAGCTGCACGCCTGGCGGCCCAGCGCCGGCCGGGGCGACACGCACGACGCCCGGGACGGCTGCAACCGCGGCGGCGACTGCCTTCGCCTTGCTCTTGTCCGGAACGACAATGTCTGTCGGCGCGTTCTCGCCAGCTGGGAACGAGGTCGCAAGCATCTCTTGGCCTTGGACCGATTCGACCTCGCCGCGGAACGAGTTGCCCTGCGTTAGGCCGGTTGAGAAGTTGAGCAGACCGAAGCTCATCACGACCAGCAGCAGCGCAGTGAAGATCCAAATCATCCGCGGCCGCTTGCTGATCCACTCGCCCCAGCGGCGCCACTTGCCGTGCGCTGCGTCTGCGCCCTCATCACCGACGCGAGGGATGAAGGGCCAGAACGCGCGTCGCCCAGTGATCGCGAGCAACGCCGGGAGCAGCGTCAGCATCGCGAGCATCGCGATTCCCACTCCGAGCGCGCCGAGCGGGCCGAGCCCCGCCGTGCCGTTTACCTCGGCCAATGTCAGGCAGAAGAGCGCGAGCATGACTGTTACCGCCGAGGCGATGATCGCCGGGCCGGCCGCGACTGTGGCGTTGGCAACAGCAAGGTGTTTGTCATCGTGTTGGCGCAGCTCTTCCCTGTACCTCGCCACCAGCAGCAGCGCATAATCGGTGCCCGCGCCGAGCACGAGGATCGACATGATCGACGACGATTGGCCGTTGATCGTCACTCCAGCCTCGGCCAGCAGGTAGCCGATCGAGCGGCTCGCAAACTCGGCGAAGATCACCGTCACCAGCGGGATCCAGAGGAAGAGCGGGCTGCGGTAGATCAGCGCCAGCAGTACGAAGACAAGGATGATGGCGGCGAGCAGCAGTGTGCCGTTGATTCCTTCGAAGATCTTGATCGCGTCGGCCGAGAAGCCTGCCGAACCGGTGACCTTCGCCTCCAGTCCACCGCCGGGGTTGTTCACGACCGAGCGGACCTCGTTGACCGGGTCGAGGATCGTTTTCGCGTCGCCGTTGGTCGTGATGTTCGCGACCAGCAGCGCGGCTTGACCGTTCTTCGACGGGATCGGACGGCCGAACGGGGTTGTGCCCGGCAACTTCAGGGCGTTGAGCTCGTTGCGGTTCTGCAAGATCCGAGCGCGATCGGCGGTCGTCAGCCCGCTCGCGCGCCGATAGACGGTGACAATTGCGACCGTTTCCTCGCCCTTAATCGTCTTGACTGCGGCCAGCGCCTTGGTTGACTCAGCGCTGGCAGGGAGGAAAGAAGCCGAGTCGTTCTTCTGCACATCCTCAAACTTGGTCGGGAACTGCAGGGCTGAGAAGACGACGAGCATCCCGACCCAGAATGCGACGACGACCCACTTTGCGCGGCGGCCTGCAGGGATGGCAAGGATTCTTTTCATCGGATGCAGGAGCATACGAAAACCGCGGGCGGATCGACCAACGCGCTGCGCGCTCCCCAGCTAGGCCAGGGCGGCGGCAAGCGCTTCCGCGCCTGTGACGGGTGCCGCGCATGCGAAGTTCTCGCAGAGATAGGCAGCGGCCTCGCCGTCAACCGCCGTTCGGCCTTCAAGCAGAGGCACAACGCTCTCGTCACCATTGCCGTCGCCTCCTGCCACAACCAGTCGTGGTCGCAGCTCGCTACGCACCACTTCGAGCAGCGGACCAAGCTCGCTACCGACGAGCGCCAGCTCGCGCGCGGGGCCGACGTGCAGGTCGATTGCCTGCAGCGCGTGGCCGAAAGCCTGCGGGTGACGCACGACGTACGGCCGCACCAGCCGAAGATGGCCAAGGGCCGCAGCGGAGTAGCGCGCGTCGCCGCTTAGCAGCGCCAGCCGCAGCATCCCCAGCGACGCGCTCGAAGCTCCGGAGGGGAGGGGCGAATCCTCAAGTTCCTTGCGCCGCGCCACGAGCTGCTCGCCATCGGTTGCAGTCGAGAAGAAGCCGCCGCGCTCGTCGTCGCTGAACCCGGCGATGATCGCCTCGGCCTCGGCGACGGCGGCGAGGTACCACTGCGGCTCGAAGGTCGCCTCGTAGAGCGCCAGCAGCCCTTCGAGCAGCATCGCGTGGTCTTCAAGGCAGGCACGCAACTTTGCTTCTCCCTTGTTGAAGCTGCGCAGAAGGCGTCCGCTCTCGTCACGCATTTGCGTCATCAGGAAGTTCGCCGTGCCGCGTGCGGCGGCGAGGTAATCGTCACGGCCAAGCACGGCACCGGCATCGGCCAGCGCGCTGATCATCAGGCCGTTCCAGCCGGTAAGCCGCTTGTCGTCGGTGCCTGGCCGCACGCGCTCAGCGCGAACCTCAAGCAGCCGTGCGCGGATCCGCTTGCGCACCGCCGGCTCTGGTTCCGCGCCCCGCGACTCAAGGATGTTGAGGCCCTCAAAGTTTCCGCCTTCGCTGGCACCAAACCATGCGATCGCAGCATCGGCGTCATCGCCCAGCGCGTCGCGCAGCTGCTCCAGCGACCAGACGTAGAACTTGCCCTCAACGCCCTCGGAATCGGCGTCAAGCGCGCAGTAGAAGCCGCCTTCAGGGGCCAACATCTCGCGCACTGCCCAGTCGAGAGTCTCCTCGCAGGTTCGCTTCAGGATCTCGTCGCCGCTGACCTGCCAGCCGTGCAGGTAGGCGCGGGCCAGCAGCGCGTTGTCGTAGAGCATCTTCTCGAAGTGGGGAACCGTCCAAGCCGCGTCAACGCTGTAGCGCGAGAAACCGCCGCCAACCTGGTCGAAGATGCCGCCGGAAGCCATCGAGCGCAGGCTCTGAAGCGCCATCGAAGGTTCGCCGCGCGCCAATAGGAACTCGATCGCGCTGGCGTTCGGGAACTTCGGCGCTGATCCCCAGCCGCCGTTGAAGGCATCGAACGGCAGCGCCAGTCGCTCGACCGCTTCTTCGAGCAGGGCAGCGTCGAGCGGGTCCTCACTCGCTTCCAGCTTCGCCGCGCCAGCCAGCCGTTCAAGCCCGGCCTCGGCCTGCTCTGCGATCTCCTCGCCGCGCTCCTCCCAAGCCTCGGCGATCGCGGTCAGGGTCTGAGGCCACGACGTCATTCCCTGGCGCGGCTCGGGCGGGAAGTAGGTGCCTCCGTAGAACGGAAGCTGGTCAGGGGTGAGGAAGACGTTGAGAGGCCAGCCGCCCTGGCCGGTCATCGCCTGCACAGCCTCCATGTAGATCGCGTCGACGTCCGGGCGCTCCTCGCGGTCGACTTTGACGCAGACGAAGTTCTCGTTCATCAGCGCAGCAATCTTTGGGTCCTCAAAGCATTCGCGTTCCATTACGTGGCACCAATGACAGGCCGAGTAGCCGATCGACACCAGCAGCGGCTTGTTCAGCTCGCGGGAGCGCTCCAGCGCCTCGTCGCCCCACGGCAACCAATCGACAGGGTTTTCGGCGTGCTGCAGCAGGTAGGGCGAGGTTTCAGACTTCAGCGCGTTTGCCATCTATCGCACGCTAGCGTGAGAGGCATGAGCAATGATCGAAAGACCATT
>WLNV01000166.1 GCA_009699615.1 Actinomycetota bacterium | reverse complement strand
GAAGCTGACGGCGTAAGTCGGCAGCAGCGCTCCGAGCATCGAAGTGTCGTTGGTTAGCTGAAGTAGACCTGCAACGCCGATGATCACGAACCAGATAACCATTACGGGCCCGAAGAGCTTGCCGACAAGGTTGGTGCCGAAGCGCTGGAGCACGAACAGTCCAGTCAGGACAACGACCGTGATCGGCACAACAAGGTCGCCGGCCGATGGATTGATCACCGTCAGTCCGCTGACCGCTGACATCACTGAGATCGCCGGGGTGATCATCCCGTCGCCGAAGAAGAGCGCGACGCCGAAGAGGCCGGCAGCGATCAGTGCCGGTTTGACCCACGGCCGCTTAATCACTGCCGTCTGAACGAGCGCGATCAGCGCCATGATGCCGCCTTCGCCGTCGTTGTCGGCGCGCATGATGAAGATCACAAACTCGATCGTGACGACGATCGTGATCGTCCAGAAGACGAGCGAGATAACGCCAAAGACGTCGCTCTCCGTCGCTTTGACTGCGAAGCCGTCGGCTGAGAAGACGGTCTGCAGCGAGTAGAGCGGGCTGGTCCCGATGTCGCCGAAGACGACGCCGAGCGCGCCCAGCGCGAGAGCGGTCATTCCGACGTTGCGGCGCTTGTGCCGAGGGATGACCGATCGGGCGTGGCTCACTGGTCGATCTCGACGATCAGCGGAACGTGGTCGCTCGGTTTCGTCCCTTTGCGGAAGTCGCGGTCGATGCCGCAGCTGCTAATCGCGGATGACAATGAATTGCTAACGAGCAGAAGGTCGATCCTCAGTCCAAAGCCGCGGTGGAAGCTCCCGCCGCGGTAGTCCCACCAAGTGAAGCCCTGTTCATCGGGGTGGAGTTGGCGGTATGCGTCAACGAGGCCGCCGCGCTCGGCGACCGCGAGCAGCCCGGCGCGCTCCTCCTCGGTCACGTGCGTCGCTCCCTCGAACTTCGACGGGTCGTAGACATCAAGGTCGAGCGGAGCGACGTTCATGTCGCCGCCGATGACCAGCGGCGTTCCAGCCAGCTCTTCTGCGCGGTCGGCCATCGCTGTGAGGAACTGCAGCTTCTGCGCGAACGGTTCGCTGCCGACCTCCTGGCCGTTGACGACGTAGACGCTGGCAACGCGGACGCCGAGCGACTCGATGTCGGCTTCAACCCAGCGCGCTTGATCTGGACTCGCCTCGCCGTCGAGACCGATCTTCGCCTCTTTCAGGCCGTGGCCCTTGGGTGCCAGCACGGCAACGCCGGCCCAGCGGCCACCGCTGTGGTGAACGGCCTCATATCCGGCCGCCGCCAGCTCTTCGGCCGGGAACTGCTCCGGCGAACACTTCGTCTCTTGCAGCAGCAGCGCGTCGGGCGAATGGACGTCGAGGAACTCCAGCACCCGCTCCATCCGTGCGCGGAGCGAGTTGACGTTCCAGGTGACGACCTTCACTTGCCCTGCCAGCGAGGCGGGCGCTTTTCGCCGAAGGCGACAATCCCTTCGCGCATGTCTTCGGACGCAAACGATGCTTCGCGCAGGGCAATCAGTTCGGCTTCTACGTCTGGCGCAAGTTCACCCTGGGCCTTCAGCAGCTCGCGGATCACGCGCTTGTTGCCGCTGATGCTCAGCGGCGCGTTGCCTGCCAGCTCGCTCGCCAGCGAAAGAGCGCAGGCTTCGAGTTCGGCGGCCGGTGCCAACTCGTTGACGAGACCCCACTGCAGCGCCGTTGCCGAGTCGATTCGCCGTCCAACAAGGAAAAGCTCTCGCGTGCGTGGCACGCCGATCGCGTCGATGAAGCGGCGCATACCGGTATGCGAGTAGACGAGGCCGAGCTTCGCTGGCGGCATCCCAAACTTGGCGCTGTCGATGCTGACGCGCAGATCGCAGGAGAGCGCCAGCTCTAGGCCACCACCGATCGCTGGGCCGTTGACGGCGCAGACGGTCGGAATATTGGTTGCGTCGAGCGCTTCGATTGCGTTGGTGAACGGGTGCGCGACGAGCTTCTCGGCATCCTCGGCGAAGCTTTCGGCCGGCAGGTGGCCTATGTCGTAGCCGGAGGAGAAGAAGTCGCCGCTTCCGGTGATGATGATCGCGCGGGCATCGGCCTGCTCAACGGCCTCAGAGATCGCGTCGAGGATTGGGTGGTCGAGCGCACCGCGTTTGTCGGCGTTGGCGAAGCTGAGCCGAAGCACGCCTTCGGCAGGTGAGTCGCTTGTAACTGTTCCTGCCATTGCGTTCTCTCGCCGGCGCCTACTCGAGGACGACGAGCACGTCGCCTTCGTTGACTGCCTGACCTTCTTCGCAAAGAATCTCTTTGACGGTGCCTGCGTCCTCTGCTTCGACGGGCATCTCCATCTTCATCGATTCGAGGATCGCGACCGTGTCGCCTTCGGCGATTGCGTCGCCCGGCTTGCACTCGATCTTCCAAACTGTTCCGGTGATGTGAGCTTCGACGTCGGGCATCGATCTGTCTCCTTGAGGATTGCTAGAGGGGGAGTCTGCCACGATAGTTCGCGAGATGGAACGAACCCGGCTAGCGGTTGTCATCGCTGCGTACAACGAAGGCGACCGAATCGCCGATACGGTCACCGCGCTGACGGCGGCATTTCCGGGCGCGAAGATCTTCGTTGCCGACGATGGATCGAGCGACGATACGGCCGCGCGCGCTGCGCAGGCCGGGGCTGAGGTCATCAGCAGCGGCAAGCTGATCGGCAAGGGTGGGGCGGCGACTTTAGGCGCGCAGGCCGCGCTGCTGACCGAGCCGGAACTGGTGCTCCTCTGCGACGGCGACCTCGCGGGCAGCGCCGCTGCGCTTGGCGCACTGCTTGAAGCGGTGGAGCGTGGGGAAGGGGAAGTCGCAGTGGCCCGCTTCGCGCGCAAGGTCGGGGGAGGCTTCGGTTTTGCTGTTGGTTTTGCCCGCTGGGCGATCAACGATCTCGTCGGCGTAGAGATGGCGGCTCCGATCTCGGGCCAGCGGGCGATCCGCGCCGACGTGTTAGCGCAGGTGCTGCCGTTCGCGCCCCGCTTCGGCATGGAGGTCGGGATGACTGTTGACGCCACCCGCGCCGGCTACAGCGTGATCGAAGTTGAAGTTGATTTGGAGCACCGCGCGACCGGCCGCAGCTGGCGCGGCTTCGCCCACCGCTTCCGTCAGCTGCTCGATTTCGTTGCCGTTTGGCTCTCGCGGCGGCTGCGGAATAGATTCGCCCGATGATCCTCGCGATCGATCAAGGAACGACCGGCACGACCTGCCTCGTCTTCGACGCCGAGATGGAGCTGCTCGGCCGCGCCTACAGCGAGTTTGAGCAACATTTTCCCCAGCCCGGCTGGGTTGAGCACGACGCTGCTGAGATCTGGAGCGTTACCCGCGCCGTGGCGCTTGAGGCGCTGGAGGCAGCAGGTGTCGCGCCTGGCGGCCTGGCTGCAGTCGGGATCAGCAACCAGCGTGAGACGGTCTGCGTTTGGGACCCGACGACCGGCGAGCCGCTCCACCGCGCGCTCGTCTGGCAGGACCGCCGCACGTCCGAGCGCTGCGACGAACTTCGCAGCGAAGGGATTGAGCCGCTCGTGCGCGAGCGCACCGGCCTCGTGCTCGACCCGTATTTCTCGGCGACGAAGATCGAATGGCTGCTGGCCAACGTTGACGGCCTCCCGGCCCGCGTCGCGGCTGGTACCGCCGTCTTCGGCACGGTTGATTCGTGGCTGGCTTTCAACCTGACCGGCGAACACGTGACAGATCCGTCGAACGCCTCGCGCACGCTCTGTTACGACCTCGCCGAGCGTGGCTGGTCGACCGAGCTCTGCGAGCTGCTCGGCGTGCCGATCGCCGCGCTGCCGGAGATTCGCCCCTCAATCGGCGGCTTCGGGCCGCTCCTGGACGATGCGCTGCCCGGCCACGGCGGCGCGCTGCTCGCCGGCGTCGCAGGCGATCAGCAGGCCGCGCTCTACGGCCATGCGGCCTTTCAGCCCGGCGAAGGTAAGAACACTTACGGCACCGGCTCGTTCGTGCTCGTCAACGCCGGCACCGAGCCACCGCAGCCGCAGCCTGGCCTGCTCAGCACAGTCGCATGGGGGATCGGCGACAAGATCGTCTACGCGATTGAGGCGGCGATCTTCGTCACCGGCGCCGGCGTGCAGTGGCTCCGCGACGGGCTCGGGATCATCGAAGAGGCTGCCGAGACCGAGGCTTTGGCGGCATCGCTGAGCGACAATCAGGGCGTCTACTTCGTCCCCGCCTTGACCGGCCTTGGTTCGCCGTATTGGGACCCTTACGCGCGCGGCACGATCGTCGGCCTGACGCGCGGCAGCGGCCGAGCCGAGATGGCTAGGGCCACGCTCGAGGCGATCGCCTACCAGTCGGTAGACGCGGTGCGGGCGATCGAGGCGGCGGGCGGCAGGCCGATCACTTCGCTCAAAGCCGACG
>WLNV01000165.1 GCA_009699615.1 Actinomycetota bacterium | reverse complement strand
GACGGCGCAGTGATCACCGTTCCCGCCTACTTCAACGACGATCAGCGCCAGGCAACGAAGGACGCCGGCAAGGTCGCCGGCCTCGAGGTCAAGCGGATCATCAATGAGCCGACTGCGGCTTCGCTGGCCTATGGCCTCGACAAGGAAGAGGATCAGACGATTCTCGTTTTCGACCTCGGCGGCGGCACCTTCGACGTGTCGGTCCTTGAGATCGGCGACGGCGTCTTCGAAGTGAAGTCAACCGCTGGCGACAACCACCTCGGAGGCGACAACTTCGACAAGGCGATCGTCGACTGGCTCGCTTCAGAGTTCAAGAAAGAGCAGGCGATCGACCTGCAGGCCGACCCAATGGCACTTCAGCGCCTCTACGAAGCTGCCGAGAAGGCCAAGATCGAACTTTCGACCGCGCAGGAGACGCAGATCAACCTGCCCTTCATCACAGCCGACGCCAACGGCCCGAAGCATCTCGACACCCGCCTGACCCGCTCGAAGCTCTCAGAGCTGACCGGCGATCTGATCGAGCGCGTCGTTGCTCCCGTCCGCCAGGCACTCGATGACGCAAAGGACAAGGGCGCAAGCGATGTTGACCACGTCGTCCTCGTTGGCGGCATGTCACGGATGCCGGCCGTTCAGGAGAAGGTCAAAGAGCTGACCGGCAAGGATCCCCATCGCGGCGTTAACCCCGATGAGGTTGTCGCGATCGGCGCGGGCATTCAGGCCGGCGTGCTTGCAGGCGACGTCAAGGACGTTCTCTTGCTCGACGTCACACCGCTGACGCTCGGTATTGAAACCAAGGGTGGCGTGATGACGAAGCTGATCGAGCGCAACACGACGATCCCGACAAAGAAGTCGGAGGTCTTTTCGACCGCCGAGGACAATCAGCCTTCGGTTGAGATCCATGTTCTTCAGGGCGAGCGCGAGATGGCTTCGGGTAACAAGTCGCTCGGCAAGTTCCAGCTAACCGGCATCCCACCGGCGCCGCGCGGGATCCCGCAGGTCGAGGTCGCTTTCGACATCGACGCCAACGGCATCGTCAACGTTTCGGCGAAGGATCTGGGAACCGGCAAGGAGCAGAAGATTGAGATCCAGTCCGGCAGCGGTCTCTCAGAGGACGAGATCAAGCAGATGGTCGGCGATGCCGAGTCGCACGCCGAGGAGGATCGCATCGCCCGCGAGCTGGCAGAGGCCCGCAACAACGGCGAGAACGCGGCCTACCAGTCGGAACGCCAGCTCAAGGAGATGGAAGAGCAGGTCGACGAGGCTGCCAAGAGCGAGATCGAAGGGCTGATCAAGGAGCTGCGCGAGTTGCTCGAGAGCGTCGACGCCGCGGCGATCAACGCCAAGGCCGACGAGCTCCAAGCCGCCTTCCACAAGGTCTCCGAAGCGATGTATGAAGCTGCTGCAGCGGAGTCGGCTGCGAGCGGCGACGGCGCATCGGCGGAAGCCGGCGAGGCTGAAGAAGAGGTCGTTGACGCCGAGGTCGTGGAAGAGGAGAAGTAATGCAGAGCGGACCGGAGCCGACGGTGCCAGAAGAGGCGCCGTTGGACACTGACTTAGTTGACGCCGAAGCCCAGGCTGAGGTTGTCGAAGGCGACGCCGTTACAAGCGAAGAGGCTGCCGTCGAAGCAGAGCCTGCCGTTGAAGCTGAACCCGATTACAAGGATCAGTGGATTCGCTCGGTAGCTGAACTCGACAACGTGCGCAAGCGCGCCCGCCGCGACGGTGCTCAGTCTGAGCAGCGCGGCGTTGCTCGGCTGGCACGCGAGTTGCTTCCCGCTCTCGACAACCTCGATCGCGCGATCAAGGCCGCCGAGGCCCATCCGGAGAGCTCCAACCCGGAGCTGATCGGCGGCATCGAGCTGGTGCAGCAGGAGCTGCTGGCAGCATTCAGTCGCGCCGGCATTGTCCGCGACACGGCGCTTGGCGAAGCGTTCAACCCGCACCAGCATGAAGCCGTCGCACAGCAGCCCGCCGAAGGTCAGGCAGCGGGCACCGTTATCGAGGTCTACGAGCACGGTTATCTGCTCGGCGACGAGGTGCTGCGGGCGGCGAAGGTCGTCGTAGCCGCCTAAGGCCGAAGCGATGGCCCAGCCCGATCTCTACAAGGTCCTTGGAGTAGACAAGAAGACGTCTGCGGCCGATATCAAGAAGGCCTACCGCAAGCTTGCACGCGAGAATCACCCGGATCAGAACCCCGGTGACGATGCTGCGGAAGAGCGCTTCAAGCAGGTCTCCGCCGCCTACGACATTCTCGGCGACCCCGAGAAGCGCAAGCAGTACGACAGCGGTGGCATGTTCAGTGGCGGCGCTGGCGGCGGGCCGGGTGGCGTTCCATTCGATCCATCGAGTTTTGGCGACATCTTCTCGAGCTTCTTCGGTGGTGACGAGCCGCGCGGCCGCGCCGGTCGGCCACGTCCGGCGCGCGGCCGCGATCTTGAAACCGAAGTGCGGCTCAGCTTCGACCAATCTTTGGCCGGAATTCAGGTTCCGGTAACGCTTTCGATTCCCGGCGCCTGCGGCAGCTGCCATGGCACCGGCGCAGCGCCAGGCACCTCGCCGAAGGTCTGCTCAAGCTGCCAGGGACGCGGGATCGATTCGCAGGGCCAGGGCCTCTTTTCAATCTCACAGCCCTGCACTCGCTGCCAGGGCAGCGGCACAATCATCGAAGATCCCTGCAGCACCTGTGGAGGCAGCGGCCAGGTTGAGAAGACGAAGCGGCTGAAGGTCAATATTCCTGCCGGAGTCAAGGAGGGTTCGCGCGTACGGATCGCCGGCCGCGGCGAGCCCGGCAGCAACGGCGGCCCCGACGGCGACCTCTACGTGATCACGCGCGTCGCGCCTTCGTCGATCTTCCGCCGCAAGGGCGACAATGTTGAGGTCGAGGTGCCGCTGACCGTGCCCGAGCAGCTGCTCGGTGCCGAGGTCGAAGTGCCGACGCTTGATGGCCGAAAGACCTTGCGAGTTCCGGCCGGCACGCGCAGCGGCAGCGTTCAGCGCCTGCGCGGCGAAGGGCCACCGCGGCTTGGCGCCGGCAAGAAGGAGACGCGCGGCGACATTCACTATCGCTTTGTCGTCGAGGTTCCATCGGAGTTGACCGAGGAGCAGTCCGAGCTTGTCGCGAAGCTGTCCGAGACGATGAACGGCGGCGATCCAAGGGCCAAACTCTTCAGCGGCGGTGACAAGTAATGGCGGCGCGCCGAACGAGAGCACGGATCACGGTTGACTCCGCTCGGGGCGTCTTCATGATCTCCGTCGCTGCCGAGCTGGCCGAGATGCATCCCCAGACTTTGCGGATGTACGAGCAGCGCGGGCTGATCTGCCCGCAGCGCTCACCGAAGGGCACGCGGCTCTACTCACAGACCGACGTTGACCGCCTGCGGCGGATTCAGGAGATGACTACCGAGCTCGGCCTCAACCTGGCTGGCGTCGAACGCGTGCTGGTGCTCGAGGAGCAGCTTGAGGCAACGCGCAGGCGGCTTGAACAGCTTGAACAGGAGAGCAGCGAAGCCCGCGCCGAGATGGAGGCCGAGCTGGCGGCTGCGCAGCGAACCTTGCGCGGCGAACTGGTACCGATCCGTCGCAGCTCGACTGAAGTTGTTCGAGCGGCCGACTTCCGCAGCCAGCGCCGAAGCTGATTTCGGGCCAATACGGCTGAAAACAGGATCTAAGTCTGCTAGACTTAGATCTGTATGAATGCCGACCGTTTTACCGTGAAAAGCCAAGAGGCGCTTCAGGCCGCCCTGTCGCTCGCTGCGCGCAATCGCAATCCTCAGGCGCTGCCTGAGCACCTGCTTAGCGCGCTGCTTGAGCAGGAGGGTGGAATCGTCACTCCGGTGCTTCGCAACGCCGGCGTCGACGACGTCGCTGTGCGCCAAGCCAACAACGGCGCGATCGGAGCGATGCCGACGCTGGCAGAAGGCGGCGAGGCTTCACAGCCGGCGAGCGAACTGATCCAGGCGCTGCAGCGGGCCGAGGCGTTGATGGCAGAGATGAACGATGAGTACGTCTCAACCGAGCACATGCTGCTTGCGTTGGCGGCGCAGGACGGTGCTGCTGGCGATGCTCTGCGCGCCGCCGGGGCTACACCTGATGTTCTCAAAGAGGCGATCGCCAAGGTCCGAGGGCCGCACCGAGTGACCGACCAGAACGCCGAGGATCAGTACCAGGCTTTGGAGAAGTACGGAGTCGACCTAACGGCGCGCGCCGCCGAGGGCGAACTCGACCCGGTTATCGGCCGCGACGATGAGATTCGGCGCGTGATTCAGGTGCTCTCACGCCGCAGGAAGAACAACCCGGTTCTGATCGGGGAACCAGGCGTTGGCAAGACGGCGATCGTCGAAGGGTTGGCGCAGCGAATCGTTTCGGGCGACATCCCCGAGTCGCTGCGTGATCGCCGACTGATCGCGCTCGACATCGGCGGCATGATCGCCGGCGCCAAGTACCGCGGCGAATTTGAGGAGCGGCT
>WLNV01000164.1 GCA_009699615.1 Actinomycetota bacterium | reverse complement strand
GCGTGATTCGCGTTTAGTGATCAGGTAGAGGTCGTTGCTCTTGGGATCGACAATCAACGCCTCGGCATCGCGCGCGCCGTCCGGGTAGAACAGCTCAACCGAACTCGTTGGCGAGGGCGCCAGCTGCGCGCCGTCGGAGAAACCGGCCAGGTTTGGCTCGGCCGTTCGGTAGATGCGAACAGAGCTGCGGACGGCGTCGTTGTCGCCAATATCGGCGGCGTAGAGCCAGTCGGGGCCACCGCTTGGCCCCGGCCCTCTGGCGATGTCCTCCCAGTCAATGTTCGCCGCGCCAGACAGCGGCAGTGTCGCCCTCAGCTGTGCCCGCCTGCCAAGTCCGTAGAGACTCGCCGCGCCGCCGCTGTCGTTGTGGGTCCAGACGACGCCGGGGTTGCGTCGGCTGGCTGCGAGCCCAGAGGCCTCGGTGATCGGCGCCGGCACCGCTCCGAGCGCGCGGCTGCGGGTTGCGTTGGCAGTCCGTTTGCCGCCACTCGTGTCGCTGGCCGACCCAGAACCGGTCGAGATGCTCAGTGACGAGCGGTCGAGGTGGACCTTCCCGCTGACAACCAGCACGGCGAAGATCGCGGCTACGAGAACTGCTGCTGCGAAGAGACGCTTCAGCACGGCGAGCCGCTCAGCGCGGCAGGTTCATGCCGATCAGCTTCGGCAGCTTCGTGATCGCTGCCGTCACGGGATCGGGTTTCTCGCCGCGGCCGTCAGCCTCGTCGCTGCGGATCAACGCTGCGCGGATCAAGTTGCCGCCGATTGATCTGGCCGGCTCGGGCGGGAAATACTTGACCTTCGGCTCCACCAGGGGGCAGTTCGTCACTTCGTCGTCGGCTCCGAGTGCAAGACCGCTGAGAATCCTGCCGCCGAGGTTGGACGGGCCGACGCCGTGCCCCGTGAAGCCCCAGCCGGCGTGGACGGCGCCGCTGCTTCGATAGATCGGCAACGAGTTCGGCGCTACGTCAATTGGCCCGCCCCATGCGTCGGTGATTGCGCGCCCTTCGAGCTGCGGGAAGAAGCGGCGCAGCGTCGCCGCCGTCCGCTCGATCACCTCTGGGTCTACGTCGATGCGCGGATCGTGCTTCGATCCGTTTGCGACCCTGCCGCCACCCCAGCCGAATGCGATCCTCCCGTCATTGGTGGTGCGGAAGTAGTGCAGCATCCGGCGGCAGTCGCTGAGCGCCTCGCCGCCGACCCAGCCAATCTCCTCAAGAACGTCGGGCACCGGTTCCGTCAACACGATGTGACTCGAGGCGACGCTTAGCTCACGCGCGAAGGTTGGCCAGCGCAGCGTGCGCCAGTTGACGGCAAGCACGGCCGAATCGGCGTGGACGCGGCCGCGCGCGGTGCGGACGGTGACGCTGTCGCCGTGCTGATCGATCTCCGTCACCGGGCTCTCTTCAAAGAGCTTGACGCCGCGCGCCAACAGCGCTGCGCGCAGACCGAATGCCAAGCGCGCCGGTTGAACTGTTGCTCCGAACGGCTTGAATGCGGCCCCACGAAACTCTGGCGAATAACAGATCTGTGCGACCTGGTCGGGCGTCAGCTCAACGACCTCGTCATCGATCCCCAAGTGATTCAGCCCCCACATCGCTTCTCGCCAGTCGCCGTCCTGGTTGGGCGAGGTCGCGATCTCAACATGCGCCACAGCGCGATACCAAGCGTCGATCTTCTCGCTCTCGCAGAAGTCACCGACGGCGACGATCGACTCGTCGGCCAGCTCGGCAAGGCGGATTGCGCGCTCGGCTCCGAACTTCTCAGCCAGCGAAGGCACGTACTCCCAATAGCCGTTGACGAAGCCGCCGTTGCGGCCGCTCGGGCCGTGGCCAGCGAGCCCCGATTCGAGGATCACGATGTTGAGATCGTTGTCGCGCGCCAGCAGGTTCCATGCGGTCCACATTCCGAGATAACCGGCGCCGACGATTACGACGTCGGCATCGATCGGGCCGTCGAGCGGCGGACAGGGCGCTGGCGCACCCGCTTCCTCGATCCACCAGCCTTCGGCGCTGTGCCTCATCACCCTTAGCCTAGAGGGCTAGCCCGCTGCGACGAGCTCGAACAGCTCGTCAATGATCGCTGGCGGCGCGACGAGCACACCGGGGCCTTGCGCGCCGCTCGCGTTGAGGCTCCGCGTGGCCAGCCCGGCGCCTTCGCAGATCAACAGGCCAGCGGCCGTGTCCCAGGCCTGCACTCCGCGCTCAAAGTAGGCGTCATAGCGACCGGCGGCGAGCCAGGCGAGGTCGAGCGCGGCGCTGCCGCCGCGGCGAATGTCGCGCACCTCGGGGAGCAGCCGCGCGACTATCGCCCCCTGCCCTAGCCGCACCAACGGGTCGTAGCCAAAACCGGTGGCTACGAGCGCTCGGTCGAGCTGGTCGCAGCTTGAGCTTGCGATCGGCTTGCCGTTTAGTAGCGGCGGTTCGCCGACGATGACGCTGAACAGGTCATCACTGAGTGGGTCGAAGATCACCCCAACCTGCTCTTCGCAGGCGACCGAAACGCACCACTGTGGAATCGAGTAGAGGTAGTTGACTGTGCCGTCGAGCGGGTCCACGACCCAGCGCAGGCCGCTTGTGCCGGGCTTGTCGTCGCCCTCTTCGCCGAGGATCGCGTCGTCCGGGCGGCGCGCGGCAAGCACGGCGCGGATTGCCGCCTCAGCGGCGAGGTCGGCGGCGCTTACCGGATCGGTTGGGCTGCTCTTCGACTCAACGCTGCTGTGGGCTCCGGCCTGGTGAGCCACGAGCTCCGCCGCCGCCGCACGCGCGGCCTCTTCGGCGACCGCAAGCAGCTCAGCTCCGTTCACTGCGCTAGGCCGTCAATTGGGGGTCGCGCCTGCGCCCACGGCCGGGCCTGTTCGAGCTGGGCGGCAATCCGCAGCAGGTTAAGCTCGTCGCCTGGAGCGGCGCCAAACTGGACCGAGAGCGGCAAACCGTTGGAGTCAAAGCCCGCGGGAACCGACGAGGCCGGCTGCCCAATCGCATTCCAAACGCCGTACCAAGGCACACGCGCGGCAGCAGCGTTGAGTGTCCAGAGCGCGCCACGACCTTGCAGTTGGCCAATCTTGAATGGTGCAGCCGCCGTGCCCGGCATCAGCACAACATCGGCGCTCTCGAAGATCGTGTTGATCTGTGCAGCCACTCCCGGCTCGGCGGCGCGGGCTTGCGCCAGACGACGGTCGGAGATCAGGCCGCCGAGCTTCGCCATGTTGGTCGTCCGCTGCTCAAGCCGTTCAGGGTGAGGCAGCGTTGCCACGTCGTCGGTGACTGAACGCAGGTACCGGGCGACGGTGCTGACGAATGCGGCAACCGGATAGTCGATCTCCTGATCGAAGACTTCGTGCCCCAGCTCACGCAAGGCCGCAGCGGTCGCATCGATTGCCCCGCGCTGCTCGGCGCCGAGTTTCGTCAGCGAACCGGGAGGCGGCGCGAGAGAGATCGCGATCCGCAGCGGCCTGAAGGGAGCGCCCAGCGCCGCGAGGTAGCCCCCGTCCGGGCCGCCGTCGGCGGTGGCGTCGAGGAAGAGCGCGGCGTCAGCAACGTTGCGGGAGAGCGGCCCGTAAACCGTCATCCCGTTCCAGCCATCGAAGTGGTTTGGCCCGAGCGAAATCCGCTCGCGCTGCGTCTTGAGGCCAAAGAGGCCGTTGAAGGCGGCTGGAATTCGAACCGAACCTGCGCCGTCAGATCCGTGGGCGACGCCGCATAGGCCAGCAGCAGCCGCTGCGCCGGAGCCGCCGCTCGAACCGCCGGTCGCGTAGTCGATGTTCCACGGATTGCGCGTCGCTCCGAAGGCCAGCGTCTCCGTGAACGGCCAGATTGTCAGCTCCGGCACGCTCGTCTTGCCAATCACTATCGCGCCGGCCTCGCGCAGCCGTGTAACCACGTCGGCGTCGTGTGGAGCTGGATTCGGATCGGTCGCAAGACTTCCCCAGGCGGTGCGCTCTCCGAGGACATCGGTGTCGTCCTTGATCGCGACCGGCACACCGCGCATCGGCTGGGAGCCGCCGCCAGCACCAGCAGCATCGATCTTGTCGGCTTCGGCGAGCGCCTCGTCTGCAAAGACGACGCGGTAGGCGTTTATCACCGGGTTGACGCGATCGATCCGTGCCAGCGTGGCTTCGACGACTTCGCGCGCTGTCGCATCGCCGCTGGCAATCATCTTGCTCTGTTCGGCGGCCCCTGCATAGGCGAGATCATTGGCTTCCATAGTCCTCTGAACACTAGTCTCCCCGCAGCATGAGTCACACGCTCGCAGCCGACGAAGTTCGGCCCGCATCTAGCGAAGCTGAGCGGATCGCTTCCGACGCGCTCGCCGAACAGCTAATCGAAAGCGGGCGCCTCGCGACGATCCAACCGTTCTGGGCTTACCCGCGCTGGTGGCTTGCCCAGGCGATCTGCTCAGCACTCGGCGTACTCGCCAGTGTGCTCTGCGTCGGCGCTCCGCTGACCGGGCTAATCGTTGCCGTCGTGGCGCTC
>WLNV01000163.1 GCA_009699615.1 Actinomycetota bacterium | reverse complement strand
TCGGCGACCTTGTAGTCGTTGTCGGTAAGTACGGCGGTAGTGGTCATCAGGCAGCGGTCTCCATCGTTTCGTTGGTTGTCAAGGCGGCGATGATGCGGGCGTGCTTCTCCTGCTCCCAGCGCAGCCATTCATCAGCAGATACGGCTTCGGGGCGTTGAGGCTCAGCTTCCAGCCAACTATCAACCGCCCCACTAAGTGGTTCGTCACGGCGCAGTCTCAGCGCGAAGGCGACGTCTCCGAGGCCAATCTCGTGTTCAGCCAGCAGCTCTCGCAGCGTGCGCAGCCGCTGCAGCTCGCCGGCACCGTACTGGCGGTAGCCGGACTCGGTGCGGGCCGGCTCAATCAGGCCGATGCGCTCGATGTAGCGCAGCATTCGCGGCGTCCAACCGGTCGTCTGCGCGGCTTCGTGGATTGTTAGCGCCTCCATTGAAGGGCAACCTTATCAAAGCTGTGTCAAGGTTGGGCCGTATTCGGCCGCTAGGCGCTACGTCGGTTCAGAGAGGCCCTTCTTAAGCGCCGTAATCACGGCGATATCGGCTGGATCCTGCTGGTTACAGATCGCAAGGTAGGTCGAGAACAGATCCCCGAGCAGAACCAGCGAGAAGGCACGCTCGACCGCCGTCTGGCCAAGCGAACTGACGACGTGGACCGAGCCACCGTCGGCCTCGATCAGCGAGCGCGTCAGCTCGATCCGACGCGCGATCCGCTGGGGGTCATCGCTGTCCTCGAAGAAGACGGCGCTGAAGCGGCCAAAGTCGGCCGCCGAACCCCAGCCGACGATCTCGTTGTGGTCCAGCTCCGGCAGAACCGATGCGAAGGCGAGCTGATTGGCGTTCTCGTTGACCTGCGTCTTCCAGCGACTGGCGACAGCCTCGGTAAGCCCATACCCGGCGATCACAGGAACCGTTCCGTGGATCGAACGCGCGAGGCTCTTGGCGAGTGAATCCTCAGCCGAATCCGGCCCCCACTCGATCGCCAGCTGCTCGAGATGGCCGGCGGCAACGTCAACTTCGGTCGTCAGCCGCGGACCGGCGCCGCAGGCAGCGGCAACCTCCAGCGCGGCGACCGTCATGTAGGCAACCGCGGCGCGAGGCTGAAGCCCTCCGGCAACCGGGATGACCGGCACGCCTTCGGCCCGTGCTGCTTGCGCAAGAGTTCCGCCGGTGGTCACAACGACGCGATTCGTCCCGATGATGCCGGCGGCCTCGAAGCAGGCCAGCGTCTCCTCCGTCTCGCCTGAGTAACTCGCGCAAAGAACGGTCGTCTCTGAGGTCGTCCAGCCCGGAAGCGAGTACCCGGCCGAGCTGAGGATCGGCCTTGAGGCCTGGTCGCCGAGGATTCCACGGGCCAGGCGGCCGCCGATACCCGAGCCGCCCATCCCCGCTACGAGCAGGCCGCCGGGCGAATCGACCTGCGGCAGTTCGGCCGACTCGACTTTGAAGACGGCGTCGCGCAGCTGCTCGGGAAGCGAGAGCACATCGGCGATCTGATCGGTCGGATCGACTTTCGCGATCGAGGCGCGGTCGAGCGGCTGCTTGGATGGATTGTCGGCTGGCATCTTGGCTCCTTGCGGCAAGTGTGCCGGAGCGGGCAGCCCGATGCCGTCAGGGTCGACGCTAAGCGTCGGCGGCGAAGAGCTTCTCGCCTCCGCCGACGGTGGCACCGGCGGCAACGGTGACGCGTGGGCCAACTATCGAGCACTCGGTTACGCGCGCTTGGTCGCCGATGACCGCGCCGGGGGCAAGGATCGCGTCGTGGATCAGCGCGCCTGAGCCGATGCGGCAGCCGTCGAGCACTGCCGAGGATTCGATGCTGGCGCCTGCGGCCACTTCGACCCCGTCGCCAAGAGCCGCCCCTGGGCCGACCGTCGCACCGGCGGCAATCGTGCAGTTGTCGCCGATGCTGGAAGGTCCGATCAGTTCGCCTTCGATCGTGCAGCCATCACCGAGCGCCAACCCGCGGCCGTCGAGCCGCGCACCGGATTCGCTCTCGACAGCGCCGCTGAGAATGTCGGCGGTCGCCTTCAGGTAGCGGTCCGGCGTGCCGATGTCGAGCCAGTAGGCGTCGCGGTCGGCGACGGCGTAGAGCCCTTTGCCAACCAGCTCGGGCCAAACCTCGCGCTCGATCGAGACTGCCCGGCCCGGTTCGATCAGGTCGAGCACGCTGCGCTCCAAGACGTAGGCCCCGGCGCTAATCAAATCGGTGTCGATCTCGCTCGCTTCAGGCTTCTCGAGGAAGCCAAGCACCTCGCCGTCATCGGCGATCCGGACAAGACCGAAGCTGGACGGGTCTGCGACCGGAACCAGCGAGAGAGTCGCCTGAGCGCCCAGCGCTCGGTGACTCGTGATCTGAGCGGCCAGATCAAGGTCGGTCAAGATGTCGCCGTTGCACATCACGAAGCGCTCGCCAAGGCCATCGGGCAGCTGCTGATCGGCGAACAGCAGCGCGCCGCCGGTGCCAAGCGGCTCGCTTTCGGCTACGTAGCTGATCTGCAGCCCAAAGCGGCCACCGTCGCCGAGCGCCTCGCGCATCGCGTCCGGCTTGAAGCCGCAGGCCATTACGACCTCGGCGATCCCGTTGGCGGCAAGCCATTCCAACATGTAGGCCATCATCGGCCGGTCAACCAACTTCACTGCCGGCTTTGGCAGCTCGGAGGTCAAAGGCCTCAGCCGTGTCCCCTCGCCGCCGACGAGGATTACCGCGCGCATTGGCTAGGCCCGGCCGACGCCCTCGTAGCGGAGCCCTGCAGCGGCCGCCGCTTTGGGGTCAAAGAGGTTGCGGCCATCGATCAGCACATCGCCGGCCATCGCCTTGGCCACATCAGCGAGATCGAGCTCCGCGAACTCATCCCACTCGGTAACGAGAACGACGGCGTCGGCGTCGCTAACCGCGCTGAGCGCGTCGGCGGCGAAATCAACGCCGGGCATCATCTCGGCAGCTACCTGCTCGGCGATCGGGTCGTAGGCCGTGACTGTCGAGCCGGCGGCTTGGAGCCTTGCGGCGAGCACCAGCGAGGAAGCCTCGCGCATGTCGTCGGTGTTCGGCTTGAATGCAACGCCCAGCAGCGCTACGCGCTTACCAACGAGCGAACCAAGGTGCTTTTCGAGCTTGCCGATCACGCGGCGCTTCTGAAGCTCGTTGACCTCGATCACGGCGCCAAGCAATTGGAAGTGGTAGCCACTGTTGCCTGCGAGCTGCTTGAGCGCGCTGACATCCTTCGGGAAGCAGCTGCCGCCGAAACCAATCCCGGGCTGAAGGAACTTCGGCCCGATCCGCTGATCAAGGCCCATCCCGCGAGCGACCTCGGTCACGTCGGCGCCGGTCTCTTCGCAGACATTGGCGATCTCGTTGATGAACGAGATCTTCGTAGCGAGGAAGGCGTTCGCAGCAAGCTTGACCATCTCGGCGCTGGCAACGTCGGTGCGGACCAGTTCGCTGCGGCCCTTGCCGCCGTACTCGGCGCTGAGCAGCGGCCGGTAAAGATCGGCAACGGCGTCGCCGGCCCAGCCGCCGTCGTCGCCGATCACGACACGATCGGGGTCGAGGAAGTCGGCCAGCGCAGTCCCCTCCTTCAGGAACTCGGGGCAGGAGACGTAACTGAAGCCGTCCTTGCCCTGCTCGGCGAAGATCCGTTCGATTGCCGTACCGGTGCCAACAGGGACGGTCGACTTCATCACCAACGCATGGTGGTCGGAGGGCGGCATCGCCTCGACGACGGCGTGCACGGCACTGAGGTCGGCATCGCCGGAATAGGTTGGCGGCGTACCGACGGCGACAAACAAGAGCCTCGTGTGTTCGAGCGCTTCGCTCAGGTCGGTTGAGAAGTGGAGCCGCTCGCGGTTGCGCTCGATCGCTTCGGCCAGCCCGGGCTCGTGGATCGGCACCTCGCCGCGCTGCAGGCCAGCGATCTTCTCGGCGTCGATGTCGACGCACCAAGCTTCGCTGCCGAGCTCGGCAAAGCCGACGGCGGTGCAGAGACCGACATAACCGGTCCCGATGACTCCAATTGCTTCGCGATCAGGTTTGCTCATTGGCAGGCCGCGAAGCGTACCGGCGCAGGGCGAAGAATCACGGTTGCTATCTGCCAAGCGGCGTCAGCGAACGGGCAATCGCCAACATCTGAGGATTGGTAAGCGTCTGGGAGAGCGTGTTTGCGACCCAATAGACACCCTTCGGAGTGCGCAGCGCAACGAGCCTGAGCCTTGTGCCGTCGTAGAAGAGTTCGAAGTCGCGGCCACCCATCGTCGTTGTCTCGCTCGGCGTGTCGAGAATCGGCGGCGCCTTCCAAGTCGTTCCCTGAACGCCGTAGTACTGACCTGCCTCGCCGGTCGAAAGCACCATTCGATAGGCCGCGTAGACGGTCTTGGCGCGGTCGCGGATCTTGTAGGCACGAGTAGCCGGCGAGTCGGGCTCACCCGAGCTGTAGCTGCCGCTGGCCAAACGATTGGCCGGGAAGTAGACAGGCATCGGACTCTTGGACGCCGCGACGATTGCCTGCGCTTCGCCCTCGCTCTT
>WLNV01000162.1 GCA_009699615.1 Actinomycetota bacterium | reverse complement strand
CCAGAGCGACGGCTGAGCCTGAACGTGCTCACCGTCAATTACGAAGACCGAAAGATCGTCATAGCCGGTGAAGTTCGGGCTCGTCGTCTGAACAACGTAAAAGTCGGCGAAGCCACCTGAGGTTGTCCAGGAGGCCTTCTTACGAACCTTGAAGCCGTTCTCGGTCTTCTCAGCCCCGGATGAGACCGGGTACCAGAAGTGCGAGCCGGTCTCAGGGTCGGAGTAGGAGAGCGTGCCGATCTTGCCTGTGTTGAGCGGGCGAATGTACTTCTCGATCAGCTCGGGTGTTGGGCGCAGCATGATCGTGTTGACCGCTGCCATGTGCATCACGTAACACATCGCCGTCGAGGCGCAGCCGTAGCGGGCGATCGTCTCGCAGACCATTGAGAAGGCAACGTGATTCTCGCCAAGACCGCCGTACTCCTCCGGAACCGTCAGCGCAAGGAAACCGTTCTCGCCGAGGATTTCGAAGTTGCGATTCGGGTAGAGAAGCTCATCATCGGAGCGCTTCGCGTTGGCGCGCATCTCGTTCTCACAGAGATCGATCAGCTTCGTACGAAGTTCAATCTGCTTTTCAGTCAGGACCCAGTCCGGATCCCAGTCGTAGCCGAGCCCCCAGAATTCCTCATCGCCCCACATCTTCTCGGCCATCTCATTCCTCCGCTCTAGCTGTTTGAAGCTGCTCTATCAATTTGTACAAAACTTACTACCGGTCAGCGAGGGGCTTGTCTAGGTTGTTCACTCGCCGACCGCGGCAAAACCGGAGCCTAACCGTCAGGCGCAATCCAGACCAGACAGCCTGCCTCGCGTCTGATCCGCCTCGCCGCCCGGCGCATCCGAATCCGTCCGATCTTCGATAGCAGCGGGCCGAAGACGATCAGCGCAGCGCCGCGCTCCTGGGCCAGCTCAAGCAAGCCCCTTACTGGGCGCGGCGTCAGCAAGCCGATCAACTCAACGTCGATCCCGAGAGCTGCGATCCGTTCAGCGCTCTCGACAACAGCTTCGCGGTCGTCCTCGTGCGGCAGAACCATCGCGCCGAGGCCGCCAACCATCATCGTCGTCGGATACGGCGGCAGCTGGACCGCGTTGACAAAGAGAAGCTGCGCGCCTGCATCAAGACAGCTGTCTATTGCCATCTGTTCGGCGCTCGGGTCGGGACGGAGCGACAGGGTCCCCAAGACGACCGGGCCCGACGCGCCGACGATCGTCGACGGATTTACGACCAGGGAGGAATCGTCTCTTGTCTTGACCATCATCTCTACCGGCAGATCCTACGAGATCTGTACAAGGATCCGTAGCAGCGACGCCGTTGAATCGGCGTCTGAGGGCACAAATTCGAGAGGATTACTTGCATTCACTCCGTATCAACTGATACATAGTTTCCGCAGGAGGAGCATCCGAGGAACTTTCGGCTGCACCGCAAGAGCAAGCAACCGATACGGAAAGAGGTCCAGATGGCATCAGCACAGGTTGATCATCATCAGATGTTGAAGTCAATGAGCTGGTGGGACGGCTTCGTCGTCGCGCTAGCCAACCCGGGCTTCCTGATCGCCGCGCTCGGCGGTTCGATCGGCGTCCTCGGAACGACAGGAGCCGTAGTCCTCTGGACAATCTCGGTGCTATTTGGTGCATTGCAGAACAACATCTATGCGGAACTCTCGACGATGTTCCCGAACAAGTCCGGTGGTCTTGCCGTCTATGCCCATGAGGCATTCCGCAAGTACACGAACTTCATCGGGCCAATCGTTGCCTTCGGCTACTGGATGGGTTGGTCGGTTGTGCTCTCGATCAACGGCCTGATCGTAGGCACGCTGATCATCACGCAATGGTTCCCTGACGCTGTCTGGACAAGCGGCCAGCAGGACGCGAACTCGATCGGCTTTGGTCTCAGTTGGCCAATCATCATCGGCGTGGCAGCGATCGTCCTCGTCTGGCTCTTCAACATCTTCGGTGTTCGGCCAGCAGTGTGGTTCGGTTACATCACCGGCGCATTGCTGCTGGTTCCGGCATTCGTGTTGATGTTCATGCCGTACCTCACAGGCGATTGGTCCTCCTCAAACATGCAGTGGGAGGTCGGGACGAACGGTGGCTTCTTCCTCGCCGTGACCTGGCTCTACTTCATGTGTTGGTCGGCTTACGGCTTCGAGGCAGTTGCATCGTTCGCGCCGGAATACCACAACACGGAGGTTGATACGCCGCTTGCGCTGCGTGCGTCAGCGATGTTCTCGATCATCGTCTACGTGCTGCTGCCGCTCGGTCTCGGTGGCACGCTCGGTACCGCAACGGTCGCCGAGGATCCAACGTTCATCGCCTTCTACGTGACGGCGTTCGACACGCTCGTTGGCAGCACCTTGGCCAACGTGATGGTCGTCTGCCTTGTCGGCGGATTGGTCCTCTCGATGAACACGGCGACGATGGACGGTGCGAGAGCGCTGTTCGGAATCGCGAAGGAAGGAATGACGCTGACTCAGCTAGGGAAGCTGTCGAAGCGCAAGGTTCCTGCCTTTGCGATGACCTTGGACATGATCATCAACATTCTGTTGATCGTCTTCTTCCACGGTGTGATCGCGATCCTCGCGGTCTCCAACGTCGGCTACGTGCTGGCGACGGTCTGCGCGCTCTTCGGCTTCGTGCTGCTGCGCAAGGATCGTCCAAATTGGCCGCGGCCAATCAAGCTGTCGAAGCCGTGGGTTGGCATTGCCTTCCTGCTCGCCTGTGTCAACCTGTTCCTGTTGGTCTGCGGTGGTTTCCTTTACGCAGACACGTACGGCTACGGGCTCGACAAGACGCTGATCGGGGTGGCAGTGCTGGTACTTGCCTTCCTGCTCTACATCTACCGACACGTGGTTCAGGACAAGGGCAAGATTCGCTTCCGCGACCCAGCCCAGCCGATGCCGGACGATTCACCGGCCGTCCCGACTCCGGTCTAGGCGAGGCTCTAACCGCGGGGGTTCCCTGCGGCAATGACTGACAAGCGGGAGCCAATTGGCTCCCGCTTCGTCGTTCAGGGCAGAGAGCGGGCGTCGCTCCAGAGTTGAGTTGGCTAAGAGCTGACGAGCGCGCTACTGCGCTTCGGCGCGCAGATCCCAGGTGGGCATGTCGCTCATCGCCTGCTGGAAGCGTCGGCGGTGAGGCGGGCGCAGCAACATGAACCAGGCGACGATCACACTCGGCAGCAGAATGAAGACGGCAAAGATGTTGCCGCTCAAGGTGAAGAAGACGGCCAGCGAGATCGACACCACTCCCAGCGCGATCGGCAAGAGGCGGAAGCGGAACTGGAGTTTGCGAATCTTCTCGTACTGGTCACGCGGAATGTTGCTCGTGTCGTAGACGCGCTCACAGCTGGGGCAGGTCCAGCGATCGCCGTACTGGAGCTCAGCCTGTTCGCCACATTCGCAGTCGACCGTGATCTGAGGACCCCTAAGGACTGTGCCCGGAGTTTCGTGACCGAGCCGCTCGCGCTGGCTGAACGGAATGCGCTTGCGGCGCTTAATTCCCATCGGCCCTTTCATGTACTCCGGGGCAGGGGGCTGCGCGTCGCTGCTGAGGTCAAGTTCGCCGGAGTCGGCCTGTGCGCGGCCTCGCTTACCCATTGGTCAGGAGCTCCTCGCTGATCAGCATTTGGCAATCCTAGTCGCCGTCACGACGGCCTGTCCCCCACCGGTCAAAGAAGCGCTCAGCTGCCGGGTGGCAATAGTTGGGGCGCGGAACTATTGTACGAATTTGACCTAAGGCGGTCCGATGATGCATTATCGCGCTTCGCCGGTTGTTTAACCGACAGTCCACAACGGGAGAGGGATACGAGATATGGCCGAAGTAAACGGAGTGAAGATGGGTGGAGGAGTCAGCGATGTGCTGGCCACACCACGTTCGACTGCGACGCCGGCAACGCTAGAGGAAGCGCGTAACGCTCCCGGGCGCCGCGAGAAGATCGAAGAACTCACGAAGAAGATCGAGGCTGAGGGAATCGAGTACATCTACTTCCAGCAGGTCTCGGTCACCGGCCGGATCCTGGGCAAGGGAGTTGTCGCTTCGTTCTTCCCACAGGTCGCCGAGAAGGGCTACCAGCTCGTCTACGGCGCAACCGCCAACCTCTTCACCGACCGCCACGGCGACTACATCGGTTTCGACCCGAATGACTCGGAGCTGGCAGCGATCGCCGATCTCGACACCTTCAACGTTCTTCCGTGGGACCCTCGCGTGGCACGCGTCTACTGCGATTGTTACGACACTGAGACAGGCGAGCGGATGGACGCGGACTCGCGCCAGAACCTCAAGCAGGTCGTCGAGCGCTTTGAGGAGGAGCTAGGCCTGCACTTCCTGATCGGCATCGAGCCGGAGATGATGTGGCTGCGCAAGCCTCAGCCCGGAGAGGTCCCAACCGGCGTCACCGAGCCTTACTGCTACCACATCCATCAGTTCGAGGAACTGCGTCCGGTTCTGCTCGACGTTGTCGACTACGGCCAGAAGATGGGCCTCGACATGAGCTACGGCGACCACGAGGACGCCCCCGGCCAGCTGGAGCTGAACTTCCGTTTCGACCGT
>WLNV01000161.1 GCA_009699615.1 Actinomycetota bacterium | reverse complement strand
GCTGCGGTAGCCTCGCCCCATCGTCGCCGAGTCCTCAGATTTCGATTCGCTTGCGCCCGGCACGGTGCCCGTCGCCCGCGCGCTGCTGTCGGTCTCCGACAAGAGTGGGATCGTAGAATTCGCTCAGCGACTCGCCGCGCTCGGCGTTGAGTTGATCTCAACCGGCGGCACCGCACTAGCGTTGCGCGAGGCCGGGCTAGAGGTTCGCTCGATCGATGATCTCACCGGCTTTCCGGAAATCATGGACGGCCGCGTCAAGACGCTCAACCCGCGGCTCTACGCCGGGCTGCTCGCGTTGCGCGACAACCCGGAGCACTTGGAGCAGGCACGCGAACATCAGATCGAGTTCGTTGACTTGGTCTGCGTGAACCTCTATCCGTTCGAGCAGACCGTTGCCACCGAGGGTGTCAGCGACGCCGAGGTGATCGAGCAGATCGACATTGGCGGCCCGACGATGGTTCGCGCCGCTGCTAAGAACGCGGCCTACGCCGCTGTTGTCACCGACCCGTCGCAGTACGGGCCGTTGCTTGACGAGCTTGAAGCTGCAGATCGGCGCCTCTCGCTTGAGACGCGCCAGCAACTCGCTGGTGAAGCGTTCGCCCTGATCGCCCGCTACGACGCGGCGATCAGCAACTGGTTCGCGGCCCGCGGCGACGGGATGCCGGCGACGCTGGCGGCCACGTTCGAGCGCGAACTGGAGCTGCCCTATGGCGAGAACCCGCACCAGCAAGCCGCTTACTACCGTCAGTCGGGTGTCAACGAAGGAGTGCTTGGCTCGGCCGAGCAGCTCAGCGGCAAGCCGCTTTCGTTCAACAACATTCTCGACCTCGACGGTGCCCGCGCGACGCTCGCTGAGCTTGGCGATGGGCAGCCGGCCTGCGTGATCGTCAAGCACAACAACCCCTGCGGCGCGGCCCGCGGCGCCGACCTGCTGGAGGCTTACCGAAAGGCCTTCGCCGGTGATCCGGTAAGCGCTTACGGTGGCGTAATCGCGCTCAACAGTGTTGTTGACGAGGCGACTGCTTCGGCCTTGAGTGAGCAGTTCATCGAGGTCCTGATTGCGCCCGGATACGAGCCTGCGGCGCTTGAGATTCTCTCGGCGAAGGAGAAGCTGCGGATCCTCGCCTCACCTGACGACGGCGCAGCACCCGCTGGGCCGGAGCTGCGCCCGGTTGCCGGTGGCTTGCTCGTTCAAGAGCGCGACAGCGTCAGCATCGATCGCTCGAAGCTGGAGGTCGTCAGCGACCGCATGCCAACCGAGGACGAATGGCGAGACCTGATCTTCGCTTGGCAGGTCTGCCGCCACGTGAAATCAAACGCGATCGTCGCAGCCCGCGGCGAGGCGACTCTCGGCATTGGCGCCGGCCAGATGAGCCGCGTTGATTCCGTCAACATTGCGCTCGGCCGCGAATGGATCACCGAGCGCAGCGGCATCGTGCTCGCCTCCGACGCCTTCTTCCCCTTTGCCGACGGAGTCGTAGGAGCGCTCGATGGCGGTGCCGCAGCGCTGATTCAGCCCGGCGGCTCAATCCGCGACGACGAAGTGATTGCCGCCGCCAACGAGCGCGGCGCGGCGATGGTCTTCACCGGCGAGCGCCACTTTCGCCACTAGTAGGGCGCGGCGCGTTATGGCCAGCGGCGCCAAAGCTGCGGCTCAGGCCGCACGCGGCCGCTCAGCGATGGAGCCGGCGGCCTGTGCGAAGGAAGCGATGCGGCCCAGCCGGCCACTTCAAGCCACCCGTCGCTGCGTTGCGTGACGGTTGGGATTCTGCCGTTGATCTCGTTTTCGGCGATCACGCGCGCTGGAGCGCAGCTCGAGCCGCTGCGGCAGTTGCCATCGCCAATGCCCAGCGAATGATCGGCGCCGCCGTCGTAGATCGCGTTGCCGACGATCCGCAGGCCATCATCGGCCCGCTTTCCGCGCGGGACTCCGCCGCTGGCGCCGGGCCTTGCGCCGGCAACCGAGAAGACCTGCCACTGGCTCGCAGCATCAACCGGGTTTGCGATCACGTTGTCGTAGATCGAGACGTTGCTGTTCGGAATTCGAATGAAGTTGTCGCCGTCGTCAACGACCGTTGTGCCCCAGCCACCGGCGCGGATATAGCTGGCGCAGCGGCTGCGGCCCGCGTCGCCTGGCCGCCCGTCGCAGGAGCGGCTGCCGTAACCAACCTCAAGCACGTGCGAACGGGCGCCGATTCGCGTCGCGACGTTGCGCCGAATCAGAACGTTGGCACTGCCGTTGACGCCGAACGCGGCGCCCTCGGTGTCACGGACGCTGTTGCCTTCGATTAGCACTGAGCTGGCCTCGTAGTGAGTCAACGGCGAGGCCATGAACTGCATTCCTGTCCCTTGCCCAGCGGAGAAGCCGCCGGTACCGCACTCCGAGAAGAGGTTGCCGCGCACGATCACCTCGGTCGAGCCGCCCTTCGCGTATCCGCACCAGTCCTCAGCATCATGGAAGTGGTTACGCAGCAGCTTGATTCGCCGAACCGCGACGGCATCGAAGTTGTTGTCGCCGGCACCGGAGACGTCGGAATCGGCAACGGTAACGTCGCTCGACTGGTTGACCTTGATCGTCTCCTGTGCGCCGTTGCCGCGCAGCGTCACGTGATCAAGCAGCACTCGCTTACAAAGCTCGCAGTGGAATACGTCGCCGCCGTCGTCGAGCCGCAGGCCGCGCAGCGTCAGTCCGTTGACGCGGTAAACGTTCATTCCTGCCAGCCGCGCTGCGTCGCGACCGTCAACGCTCTCAATCGTGATCGGCCCGCCCCGCCGCTCCCAGTAGACCGGCGCGCCACTGCGGTAACTGCCGCCCTTAAGCCGCAGCAGCCAGCTGCCCGAGTTGCCTGTCGGGATCCGGCGCCAAGCGGCGCCGAGCGTGCGCAGCGGTGCACTCCGACTCCCGCTCGCGGAGTCCGAGCCTGATGGCGAAAGGGTCAGTTCGTGCGTTGCCGCGCCAGCGGCGGCCGGGAGTACAACCAAGCCGAGGATTACTGCCGACAGCGCCAGAAAGGGCTGGGTCCGCATTACTTAAGTCTGGCAGGTCTCCAGATCAATGCCGCCGGCAGGATTCGAACCTGCGCGCTTCGGGTTAAAAGCCCGCTGCTCTACCGGACTGAGCTACGGCGGCGCGCGGCAACTGTATCCCGCTTAGGGCGTTGTTGGGTTGCTGCTCACCACTTCAAGCTCCTCAACCCGCAGGCTGCCAACCTCGAGCTCGTCGATCCGCAGCTTCCTTATCTGGCCACGCCCGACCGAGAGCCGCCCGATCGCGAGCGCGCCAATCGCCAGCGCGCCGACTGCGAAAGCTCCGACGGCGAGCGCCCCAACGCTGCCAGCGCCAAGCGCCGCGTGCTTAAGCTGAGCGGATGAAGGCTGTTGCCTAGTGAGGGGGCGAAATGCCATCGCCTTCCAGTCTGGCACTCGCGCCGCCTTGCCGCAACGAGTAGCGTCCCGTCCGTGATTATCGACGCATGGATGCAGCACCCGACGCTGCGGATGGTTGGGAGCCCAATCTTCGCCTCTCTGCGCCGCTGGGTCGGCGAGGAGCTGCCGACGGAAGAGATCCCGATCGACTTGACGATCGCGGCGATGGATGTGGCCGGTGTTTCTAAGGCCACGCTTTCGGCTTGGAGCTCGCCGCGCTACGGCGAGATGATCAGCAATGCCGAAGTTGCCGGCTGGGTCGCCGAGCACCCGGACCGCTTCGTTGGCCTCGCCTCAGCCGACCTCGACACTCCAATGGAGAGCGTGCGCGAGCTGCGCCGCCGCGTCAAAGACGACGGCTTCAAGGGGCTCCGCATGCTGCCTTGGCTTTGGGATGCAGCGCCAACCGATCGCCGTTACTACCCGCTCTACGCCGAGTGCGTCGAACTGGGCGTGCCGTTCTGCACGCAGGTTGGCCACGCTGGCCCGCTGATGCCAAGCGAGCCGGGTCGGCCGATCCCCTACATCGACCAGATCGCGATCGACTTCCCTGAGCTGGTGATCGTCTGCGGCCATGCTGGCTACCCGTGGACCGAGGAGATGGTTGCCGTTGCGCGCAAGCACGCCAACGTCTACATCGACACCTCGGCCTGGACGCTCGCCCGCCTGCCGCAGGAGCTCGTGGCCTACATGAAGACCGGCAGTGGCCGCCACAAGGTGCTCTTTGGATCGAACTTCCCGATGGTCACGCCGCAGGCCGCGCTTGCTGGGCTGGACTCGCTGGAGCTCGACGACGAGACGCGTGATCTCTTCCTCAGCGCCAACGCGCAGCGCGTCTTCGACCTCAGCTGACCTCGAAGAGCCCGTCGCCTCTACACTTCGCCCTCGCACTAGCCCCCATGGTGTAGCGGTTAGCACGCCAGGTTTTCATCCTGGTAGCAGCGGTTCGATTCCGCTTGGGGGTACTCGCTGTCGGCGCCTTCGGTTAGTCCTGCAGGGTTACGCGTGGCGCGTAGCGGCTGTGAAGCATCAGCGGATTGCCGTCAGGGTCGGCAAAGAACGCCATATGGCAAACGCCGGTGTCCATCGGGTCGCCATCAAACACGACGCCTTTCGCTTCAAGCGCGGACT
>WLNV01000160.1 GCA_009699615.1 Actinomycetota bacterium | reverse complement strand
GCGCAGAAGCAACGATCACGAGCACAAATGCCAGCACTTGCACGAGCACACCGAGCAGGTCGGCAGGCATCGGATCACCGAAGACGAGGATTCCACCGGCGACGCAGGTGATGCTGCTGGCCGTTCCGGTGATTCCGATGACGGCGACTGCGCCGCCGAGCTGAAGGCTGCGGGCGGAGGCGTAGAAGGCTCCAATAGAAGCCAGAACTGCGATCGCCGTCGGCGCACTGAGTAGACCGAGAAGTCCGGCATCAGGAAGCGTGCCGGTGAGCGCCTTGACACTGACGTTACAGACGCCGAACATGATCCCCGCTGCAGCAGCAAGAGCGATTCCGTGGTGCTCAGTGCGCGCCCCGGCAGCCCGCGGGCCGACAATCAGCACGACACCGACGGCGAGCAGCACGGCCTCGAACAGCGCCATCTGGGCTCCCGAGTAGGAAGCGTGCGGGCCGACTGAGGCCGGCATCGTCAGTGCGAGTAGTGCCAGGCCGACGGCGGTGAGCGCAAGCCCCCACCATTGCCTGCGGCCAACCTTCAGCCCAAAGATCCTGTCGGCCATCACGGCAACCAGCGCGACACCACTGGCTACAACGGCCTGGACCAGCGAAAGTGGCGCAATTGTCAAGGCCGCAACGTGCATGCCCCATGCAATCAGCCCAACAACCATCCCAATCGCAAACCACTTCGATCGCCAGAGCGCGACCGCAGTTGCGATCGGGTGGCGCAGATCAACGCGCGGAGCAACGCAAGCTCCACGGAACTTGAAAAAGAACGCGAGGTTCATCGTCAGCGCGCTAAGCAGCGCGATCAGCAATCCGATCTGAAGCATCAGCGTTGGCGCAGCGATCGGCGAAGTTGGGCGATACTGCGGCCCGTGAGTGACGCAGCAGGCATCAACCCGGATTCAGGCAAGCCTCTGCTGCTCGTCGATGTTGACGGGGTCATTTCGCTGTTTGGCTTCGATCCCGACGCGTTGCCTGAAGGAGACTGGCTCCACGTCGATGGAATACTTCATCTCTGTTCGGCCCGTGCAGCCCAGCACCTGCCTGGACTGAACGATCATTTCGAGCTTGTTTGGTGCACCGGCTGGGAGGAGAAGGCCAACGATTACCTCCCACAATGGCTCGGATTGCCGGCAGCGCTGCCGTATCTCCAGTTTGAGCGCAACCCGGGCCTCGCCCGCGCCCACTGGAAATTGCAGGCGATCGACGATTTCGCAGGGCACCAGAGGCCACTGGCGTGGATCGACGATGCGCTTGACGAAGCGTGCCGCCAGTGGGCCGCAGAGCGCACAGGGCCGACGCTGCTGGTGCAGACGGTGCCGAGTGAAGGCCTCGATGAAAACCACGCCGCCGAGTTGCGGGCGTGGGCTGCAGCACTCTGAAGATCGGCTACTCGGCGTCCGCTGGAAGTTCGATGTCGGCGATCTCTTCGGCGAAACCGTCGTCGATGCCGACGCCGATCTGCTCGAGCTCGTTGATGTCCTGCTCAAGCCCGGCGCCAACCTCGCCGCCGAACTCCTCGCCAAGACGCAACTCGGCTGCCAACTCTTCTCCGTCCAGCATCACGATCTCTTCAGCGCTAGGCAGAGGCTCGGTCGGCTCGATCTCGATCCGACGGTAGAGCTTGAGACCGGTTGCAGCCGGGATCAGCTTGCCGATAATTACGTTCTCCTTGAGGCCCGCGAGCCGGTCGATCTTGCCCTCGAGCGCAGCGTCGGTCAGGACCTTCGTCGTCTCCTGGAAGGAAGCGGCCGAGAGGAAGGAGTCGGTGTTCAGCGACGCCTTCGTGATGCCGAGAATGACCTCTTCGTACTGCGCGGTCTCGCCCTTCTTCTTCCGGACCTCGGCGTTGCGGTCCATGAATAGGTGACGGTCAACGAGCTGGCCGGGCAGGTAGCCCGAATCGCCGCGCTGATCAACGCGAACCTTCTTCATCATCTGACGGACGATCAGCTCGATGTGCTTGTCGTTGATGTCCACGCCCTGTGAGCGATAGACCTTCTGGACCTCGTCGACGAAGTACTGCTCGGCTTCCGTACGGCTGCGCAGTGCGAGCAGGTCGTGCGGGTAGAGCGAACCTTCGTTGAGCTGCGCGCCCTTCTCGATCTTCTGGCCGTTCTCGACCAGCAGACGGGTCCGGCGTGGGAACAGGTAGGCGTGCTCTTCTCCGCCGTCGTCGGTGACCGTAACAACGCGGTTCTTCTCCGTGTCCTCGGTCGTGACGATGCCTGATTCCTGCGACATCTCGGCAAGGCCCTTCGGCTTGCGGGCTTCAAACAGCTCGACCACGCGCGGCAGACCGTGCGTGATGTCGGCGCCAGCGACGCCGCCTGTGTGGAAGGTACGCATCGTCAGCTGCGTGCCGGGCTCGCCGATCGACTGGGCGGCAACAATGCCGACCGCGTCGCCGATCTGGGCCAGCTGACCGGTTGCAAGTGCGCGGCCGTAACAGGCCTGGCAGATTCCAACTTCGGAGCGGCACTTCAGCGTCGAGCGAACGGCAACCTGTGTGCTTTCCATCTGGTCGAGGCTTTCAACTAGCTCTGCGAGCTCAGCGCGATCGATCTCGGCGCCCTTCTGGGCGATTACGCGGCCACGCTTGGTCTCAATCTTCTCAGCTGCGATGCGGCCGATCAGGTTGACGTTCGGATCGCCCTGAAGATCGAGGATCTTGAGGTGGATCGATTCCTTCGTCTTGCAGTCAGGCTCGCGAATGATCACGTCCTGCGCAACGTCGACGAGACGACGTGTCAGGTAACCGGAGTCGGCAGTACGGAGCGCCGTATCGGCGATTCCCTTGCGTGCACCGTGGGTCGAGATGAAGTACTCGAGAACCGTCAGGCCCTCCATGAAGTTGGCCTTGATTGGGCGCTCGATGATCTCGCCCTTCGGGTTCGCCATCAGACCACGCATACCGGCGAGCTGACGGATCTGCTTGAACGATCCACGCGCGCCGCTGTCGGCCATCATGAAGATCGGGTTGAGCTCATCGAAGTTCTCCTCCATCGCCTGAGCGACGGCCTCGGTGGCCGCCGTCCACTTGTCGACGACCGCTTCGTGGCGCTCCTGCTGCGTGATCAGACCGATGTCGTACTGGCCTTGGATCTCAGCAACCTCGTCTTCGTAGACGGAGAGAATCTCCTGCTTGTTCTCAGGAATGACGACGTCGTTCTTGGAGATCGTAATGCCGGCCAACGTTGCGTAACGGAAGCCAAGATCCTTGAACGCGTCGAGCACCATCGAGACTGCCGAGGCGCCGTAAGTCTGGACCAGAGAATCGATGATTACAACCGTGTCGCGCTTGCGGATCGACTGGTTGATGAACTCGTAATCGTCGGGGTTGAAAGTCTCGCCAAGGGCATCTGCAAGCGAGCGCTCGATGCGGTCGTTGTAGATGATCCGGCCGACAGTCGTCAGCAGGTGGCCTCCGCTGGTACCGGCGGGGCGGTACTCGGCGAGGTCATGGAGGTTGGCGATCCGGCTCTCGTGCAACAGCTCCGCCTCTTGGGCGGTGCGGAATACGCGCGGGCGCGGCTTGCTCTTCGGCCACTTGTCACCGGCCAGCAGCTCCTGCGTCTTCGACAGCTCTGCTGCATCGGGGCCGTAGGTCAGGTAGTAGGCGCCGAGCACCATCTCCTGAGTAGGCGTCGTCAGTGGATCACCGTTGGCGGGCGAGAGAATGTTGTTCGACGAAAGCATCAGAATCCGAGCCTCGGCCTGAGCCTCTGCGCTGAGCGGAACGTGAACAGCCATCTGGTCACCGTCGAAGTCAGCGTTGAACGCGTGACAGACGAGCGGGTGAACCTGAATCGCTTTGCCTTCCACGAGCACCGGCTCGAAGGCCTGGATGCCAAGACGGTGGAGCGTCGGGGCGCGGTTCAGCAGCACAGGGTGCTCGCTGATCACGTCTTCGAGCACGTCCCATACCTCGGGCACCATCGTGTCGACCATCTTCTTCGCGGCCTTGATGTTCTGCGCGCTGCTGTGCTCAACGAGCTTGGCCATGATGAACGGCTTGAACAGCTCGAGTGCCATCAGCTTCGGCAGACCACACTGGTAGAGCTTCAGGTACGGCCCGGAAACGATTACCGAACGACCCGAGTAGTCGACGCGCTTGCCGAGCAGGTTCTGACGGAAGCGGCCCTGCTTGCCCTTGAGCATGTCGGAGAGCGACTTCAGCGGACGGTTGCCTGGCCCTGTCACGGGACGGCCACGACGGCCGTTGTCGAACAGTGCGTCGACGGCCTCCTGCAGCATCCGGCGCTCGTTGTTGACGATGATCTCAGGCGCGCCGAGATCAAGCAGGCGCTTGAGGCGGTTGTTGCGGTTGATCACGCGGCGATAAAGGTCGTTCAGGTCGGAGGTCGCAAAGCGGCCACCGTCGAGCTGAACCATCGGACGAAGCTCCGGCGGAATCACCGGAACGGCGTCGAGAATCATCATCTCGGGCTTGTTGTTCGAGCCAAGGAAGGCTGAGAGAACCTTGAGTCGCTTGACCGCGCGGGCCTGCTTCTGGCCCTTGCCGTTCTTGACTTCGTCTTCGAGGTCAACGCGCTC
>WLNV01000016.1 GCA_009699615.1 Actinomycetota bacterium | reverse complement strand
GAAACGATCGTCTCTGAGACCGGCAAGACCTACGAAGATGCGCAGTTGGCAGAGATCTCCTACGGCGCCTCGGCCTTCGGTTTCTGGGCCAAGCACGCGCCCGAGTACCTCGCCGACGTGAAGGTCAAGTCCGGCAGTCTGATGGTCAAAGGCAAGAAGCTGATGGTCAGCTACCGCCCGCTTGGGCTGATCGGCATCATCGGCCCTTGGAACTACCCGCTGACGAACTCCTTTGGCGACTGCATCCCGGCGATGGCTGCCGGCAACAGCGTGATCCTCAAGCCGAGCGAAGTAACTCCGCTGACGTCACTGCTGATGGCCCGCTGCCTCGATGAGTGCGGTATGCCAGCTGGCGTCTTCCAGGTCGCAACCGGCCGCGGCGACACCGGTCGCGCGCTGATCGACCAGGTTGACATGATCATGTTCACCGGCTCAACGGCAACCGGGCGCAAGGTGGCAGTGACCGCTGCCGAGCGGCTGATCCCGTGCTCGCTGGAACTTGGCGGCAAGGACCCAATGATCGTCCTGCGCGACGCCGACGTTGAGCGTGCCGCCAACGCCGCCGTTTTCTTCTCGATGCAGAACTCGGGCCAGACCTGCATCTCGACCGAGCGCGTTTACGTCGAGGCGCCTGTCTACGACGAATTCGTCGGAAAGGTGACGGAGAAGGTCAAGGCGCTGCGCCAGGGCATCAGCTCAGGCCCCGGTACGGCTGAGATTGGCGCGATGACCTTCCCGCCGCAGGTTGACATCGTCGAGCGTCACGTCAACGAGGCCGTTGCCAGCGGTGCCAAGGTGCTGACCGGCGGCAAGCGCGGCAGTGGTCCCGGCGACTTCTTCGAACCGACCGTGCTGGTTGACGTTGACCACTCGATGACGGCGATGAATGAGGAGACCTTCGGGCCGACTCTGCCGATCATGAAGGTCGAGGACGCCGAGGAGGCAATCCGCCTCGCCAACGACAGCGAGTTTGGCCTCGGTGCTTCGGTCTTCACTCGCGACGTGGCTCGCGGCGAGGAGATCGCCAAGCGCGTTCAAGCAGGCGCGGTCTGTGTCAACGACGCGATGCTCAACTACGTCGCGCTGGAGCTCCCGATGGGCGGCGCCAAGACTTCCGGGATCGGCTCGCGCCACGGCGCCGGCGGTATCCGCAAGTTCTGCCAGCAGCAGTCGATCCTGATCTCGCGGCTGCACCCCAAGCGTGACGTCCATATGTTCCCTTACACCGAGAAGACGACCAATCGTCTCGGCAAGCTCTTCACCTTCCTGTACGGCCGCGGCAACCGCGACTAAGCGGCCGGGCTGCTCGAGCGGCGAACCACCAGCTCCGTCGCGACGTAACGGTTGGGAACCGTCGCGCTGGAACCGTCGAGCATCTTCAGCAGCATCTCGACGGCGCCGGTACCGATCTCTTCGGGAGCGAGCGAGAGCGATGTAAGCCCAGGGTCGCTGGCGGCGGCGGCAGTACTGTCGGTACAAGCGGCTAGCAGCAGATCGTCGGGGACTCTCAGGCCCAGCTCGCGCGCCGCCGACAGTGCACCAAGCCCAAGCCCGTCCAGCAGCGCGTAGATTGCGTCGGGAGGGTTCGGCGCAGAAAGCAACTCAAGCGCTGCTGCTCGCCCTGCCGCTTGGGAGTAATCGGTTACGACCTGCGACTCAATTGGTTCAACGGAGTGGCTGGCGCACCATTCCTCGTACGCCGCCGCCGCGTCGATTGCAAACGAATTGACGCGCTCGAGGCCGATCAATGCGATCCGCCGAGCACCACGCGCCGCAAGGTGGTCGAGCGCGGTGATCGTTCCGTGACGGTGGTCACTGTCGATCCACGGCGAGGTCCCGTCATCCCTATCGCGTCCCGCCGTGACGATCGGCAGCCCGCGCTTGCGAGCCGTCGCCAGCGCTTCGTCCCCGCGTTCGGGGTCAACGGCGATCATGCCGTCGGCGCTGAAGTCCGGTGGCTCCTGCTGCTCGGTCTGGCCGCTCGGCAGAGTTACCAGCGCGAATCCGTTCTGGAGCGCCGTCGAGGTGGCTGCATTGAGCAGCCGCGTGAAGTAGTCGAACTCGACAAAAGCTGCAGCGCTGCTGCCCGGCAGCGAAACCTTCAGCGCGAGTAGACCGTGGCGACCGCTGCCGAGGCTGCGCGCGTTTGCCGATGGCCGGTAGCCGAGCTTGCGAGCGACCTGGTGCACGTGCGTTCGCGTGGCCTCGGAGATACGGCCTTTTCCATTCAGGGCGTGCGAGACGGTCGTGATCGAAACACCGGCTGCAGCTGCAACCTCGGTGATTCGGGGCCTTCGCGCGGGCGGGTCGGAGGAGGCCATCAGGTTGACATCGCGGGGGGTGTCTGACAGTGTTTGAGTAGTATCTGCAAAAGCGTTTTGGCAACGTATCAAGAAAGGCACCAAATGGGAAGCGAAGCTCCGACAGATCGAACAATGTGGACCAGTCTCCTGCACGCCGGGTTGATCGGGTCATTCATGCGTCTCCCTCATGTTCCAGCCGACGCTGAAGCGCTGAAATCTGCCGGTGCAAAGGCCGCGATTTACGGGATCCCGTTTGATGCAACCAACATCAGCCGTACCGGAGCCAACTACGGCCCACGCGGCATCCGCGAAGTCTCCTGCCAGTTCCTCTCGTACAACGCAATGTTCGATTTCGACCTGATCGACGCGCTGGCACCGGTCGACTGCGGCGACTGCGACGTCATCCTCGCCAACGCCGAGCGCACATTCGAGAACGCGCAAGCGGACATCGGGCAGATCCTCGCTGCCGGGGCGCTGCCGGTGACTCTGGGCGGCGATCATTCGATCTCAATTCCGGCCGTGCGTGCCGTGCGCGAAGTCAACGACGATCCCGGGCTGATCCTCGTTGACACCCATCTCGACACGGCCCCCGACGTCGGCGGCGAACTCCTGAACCACTGCTGCCCAATCACGCGCGCCGTTGACGCAGGCTTCGACCCGAAGAAGATCGCTCTGGTCGGAATCTCCGGCTGGATGAATCCGCGGACCGAGATTGAGTACTGCCGCGAGCAGGGCATCACGGTGATCTGGCTCGAGGAGATCTGGGAGCACGGGACCGCATGGGCCATCAACAAGGCGCTCGAAGTTGCCGGCGCATCGAGCGACGGTCACTACCTCTCGTTCGATGTCGACAGCCTCGACTCTGCGCACGCCCCAGGCACCTGCTGCCCAACTCCTGGTGGTCTTACCAGCCGTGAGGCAATCGAGATCGTCCGCGGTGTGAGTGCGAATGGCCTGCTCGGCGTCGATGTGGTCGAGGCAGCGCCGAGCCTCGACGCCACGCCGGCAACCTCACTAATCGCCGGGCGAATCGCGATCGAAGCGATGGCGTTCCACGCGGGGGCGGGGAAGTAATCAAGTGACCGAAGTCCTGCTCGCCCAGCTGACGCCGCTGCCAGGGGACCTAGCTACGAACGCGTCGACCGTGGCGGGGATCGTCGGCGGGCAAAGCGACATCGACCTCGCCGTCTTCCCCGAAATGTTTCTAGGCGGGTACGACCTTGGGCGCGCCGAGGAGACGGCCGTCGAGCTCGACGGTCCTGAAGTCGCGGTCGTACGAGGAGCCGCGAAAGGCGCGAAGACGGCCGTGATAATTGGCGTTGCCGAGCAGCGCGAAAGTTCAATCGCGAACTCGCTGCTGGCGATCGACAGCGACGGCATGATCGTTGGGGTCCACCGCAAGACGACGCTGTGGGGCGAAGAGGAAGCGGCCTTTGATGCCGGTCAGTCGCTGACTATCGTCAATCTCGCCGGCCGCAAGATTGGTTTGATGCTCTGTTACGAGGTCGAGTTTCCCGAGATTGCGCGTGCTCTCGCCGTCGCCGGCGCAGATCTGCTCGTAACGGCGTCGGCAAACATGGCCCCGTACTACGACGATCACGAACTGGCCTCGCGCGCACGAGCGCTTGATAACCGCTTGTGCCATATATACGTAAACCGCAGTGGCTCGGAGAACGGTTTGGACTTTGTCGCCGGAACGCGCGTGATCGACGACGAAGGTCAGGTTGTCGCTTCGGCCGATGGCGCCGGTGAGCAAGCCTTTGTTGCCAAGCTCCCCGATCGGGATATCGCTGACGGACCTGCCGACTACCTCAGCAACCTTCCATCAGTAACCAGCGTTACCACTGTCGAGTAGGTCGGCTGGCTAACCGGAGTCTCCGAGGCACGCGCTGATCGTTGCCTGATCAACTCCGGCATCGCGCAGGACTGCCTCGGTGTGCTCGCCGAGGCGAGGGGCAGCAGGGCTTGTTCGAGATGGCGTCTGTGAGAAATGGATCGCTGGTCCGAGCGTGCGGATCGTCCCCGCAGTTGGGTGCTCGACCTCGGCCAGAACCCCGGCCGCCAGCATCGATGGATCGGCCATCAGATCGGTCAGATCTTGTACCGCTGCGCACGGCACGCCGCGCGCCTCGAGCGGCTCGAGCCATTCGCTGCGGCTGCGCGACGCGACCCGCTCTGAGAGCAGCGGGATCAACACATCGCGGTTCTCGACGCGCGACGGGTTGCCGCTAAAGCGAGGGTCTTCGATCAGCTCGGCGATCTCAAGCACCTCGCAAAGACCCGCCCAGTTGGCATCGGATACAACCGCGATTGCCAGCCACTTGCCATCCGACGCTTCAAAGGCCTGGTAGGGGATCGTGTCGTCGAAGGCCGGCAGTTCCATCGTCTCTGGATCGCAGATCACGCGGTAGGCCTGGGCGGTCAGGATCGCCTCAAGCAGCGAAACATCAATCCGCTGACCCTTGCCGGTCCGCTCACGCACGTAGAGCGCGGCGAGGATCCCTTGGACTCCTTGGGCGGCGGCGTAGGTGTCGGCGACGGTGATGCAGGCAAGGCGTGGCTCGCCGTCTTGCGTTCCCTGCCGCGAGAGGACGCCGGTTAGGGCTTGGAGTATTAGATCCAGCGCCGGCTTGCGGCCGAGCTCCTCCGCCGGCCCAAAGCCTGAGATCGAGCAGTAGATCATCCGCTCGTTTGACGCGCGCAGGTCGGCTTCGCCGATGCCGATCCGCTCGGCGACGCCGGGGCGGAAATTCTCGACCACGATGTCGGCGGTTTCGACAAGCTTCGCGGCGGCAGCGCGGCCAGCCTCGGTCTTCAGGTCGAGCACGACGCTGCGCTTTCCGCGGTTAAGCGCCATGAAGTTCATTCCTTCGCCGCCGAGGAAGGGAGGGCCGAAGTGGCGAGCATCGTCGCCGCCCGGCGACTCGACCTTGATTACCTCGGCGCCGAGGTCAGCGAGCACCATCGTGCACAGTGGCCCGGCAAAGAGTCGCGTGAAGTCAACGACCTTGAGGCCGTCGAGAGGGGTATCGATTGAGCTGCCTGTCATCAGAACACTGTCCTCGCTGGTTCGTTTGGTGAGTCGGCTTCGTCCTTCAAGATCTCCAGCATCGCTGCGTGAGCTCGCTCGCCAAGCAGCTCATTCGCTAGCGCGCTTTGCTCGAATAGCGCTAGGGCCTGTTCGAGCGACGCTGGCAGCGGTGGTAGGTCGCGCTGCGAGTAGGCATCGCCGGTTGTCATCGGTGCCGGCACTGCGCTGCGCTCAACTCCGCCCAGCCCAGCAATGATCTGCGCTGCAAGTGGCAGGTAGGGGTTGGCATCGGACGCCGCGTCGCGCTGCTCGATCCTTGCGACGGCTTCGCTCTCAGTGATCACGCGCAGTGCGACGGTGCGATTGTCGCCACCCCAGCAAACTGCTGTTGGGCAGAACGAGTGGTCATCGCGGCGAAGGTAGGCGCGCGAGGTCGGCGATCCAAGCACCGTCATTTCAGGCATCGCCTCAAGCAGACCGGCAAGGTACGACTGCCCATCGGCGCTCATCTCGTCGCTGTCCGGCGACCAGAAGCGGTTGTGCTCCCCCGCCCACAGGCTCTGGTGGAAATGCATGCCGCTGCCTGAGTTGTCTGGCCACGGTTTGGCGTCGAAGCTAATCCCATAGCCCGCGCCCTCTGCGATCTCACGCGCCCATGAACGCAGCAGGATGATCTGGTCGGCGGCAGCGAGCGCGTCGCCGTGGTGCAGGTTGACCTCGAACTGCCCGCCGCCGTATTCGCAGTTGCTCGCAGTCACCGGTACGCCGTTGTTGCGGAGCGCACGGATCGCACGCAGCACCGGTTCGTAACGCTCGCCGGCGACAATCCCATACTGCTCGATCGTGTCAAAGACCGGACGGCCGGTCGTCGTGTCGCTAAGGAAGAACTCCAGCTCAGCGGCAGCGATCACGCGCGAGTCCACCGAGGCGGCCTTCGCGATCGCGCGACGGAGGACTGAACGTGTGCACCATGGGCTCTCCGACCCGTCCGGGCCGACCAGGTCGCAGAGCGCGAGCTGCCGACCGGAATCGCCGGGGAGGAGGTAGACGGCCTCGGCGTCGGGCCTGAGCTGCAGCTCGTCGTCAACCGAAGGCCAGCCTGCTTCCGCTGCGGTCACCGTCGCTGGCCCGCTGCCGTCTGGCGCTTGGAGCGTGTGGAGCCGCCCCTGGCGGTCAACCCAGCCGAGCTCTGCCCAGCGGCCCATCAGCCCACTTCTCCATACCGCTCAATGTCCCAATCCGAAAGCTGCTGCGGGTCGGCCGCCGCATCGCTGCGCATTGTCGCTTCGCGGCGTGCAAGTTCCAGCGTGTCATGGACGAACATCTCGCCAAACCACTCGCGCGTCCAGTCGGCAGCGTCGAACTGGTCGGCGGCTTCGCTGTAGCTGGATGGCGCTCGTTCGGCGCTCGCTGCGTGCGGCGAACCGATTGCCGATACGAGCGCAGCAATCGCAAGGTAGGGGCTGGCTTGTGGCGACGCAGCTAGCTCGATGCCGTTCGTTAGCGGCTCGGCGCTGACCCAATCCAGCGGCAGCGGACGGCAGAGCAGCGCGATGTCGTTGAGCCGGCCCTCTGCTTCAGGATCGATCTGTGTGGCGGCGCTGAGCAGCATCCGCGCGGGCTGCTGGTCCGCTTCGAGCAGCGGCATCGCGGTGAGCGAATGGCCATCAACGAGTCCAATCTCGCGCGCGGCTGAGCGCACCGCCACCAGCTGGTCTGCTGCCACAAGAGGCTCGGCGGGCGCCAGCTCGGCGCGCAGCACGGCGCGGTCGCTGTCCCACTCCAGCCGCTCCAGCTCGATCCCTGACAGCTCAATTCCCTCGCGCCAGCGCTGGATGAAGGCAGGGGCTTCTTCACCTTGCCAGCCTGGAGCGAGTGGTCCTTCGCCAGCACGCAGCTCGAGCGAAGCGGTGATCGGGCCAACCTCAATTAGCTCAGCGAAGATCCGCAAGAGTCCGCGGGGGTCGAGCGGCGAGCGCTCGCCGTGCGGGGTCAGAACCTCAGTCATGACCAGCATGCTGCCCGGCGACCAGCCGCAGCGAATCAGCGAGTCAAGGTCGGGGCGGGCGAAGACATCGGGGTAGCCGGTGCGGAAGTTGGAGTAGTCGGTCGATTCGAAGATGTCGCAGTGGACGTCCCAGATCAACGCGCCGTCGCAGTAGGCCTGAAGGCCCTGTGGGTCGGCGGCGAAGACTTCGCCAACAAGCCGCCGGCCGCGCAGCATCCCGTAGTGGTCAGCGATGCAGACGCGCACGGTGTCAATGCTCCCGTCTTCAACGGCGCTGCGCAGCTGATCGAGTGTCAGCCGCTCACTAGCCAACGCTTGCCTCGTCCGCCAATGGCTGCCCCAGCCAGTCGCGGTAGAAGCCTTCAAGGTCAGGCAGGAAGTCGTGAACTACGGGGTATCCGGGTGGCACCGACTCGACGTCGAGCAAGCTGAAGTTGATCGGGTCGTAGTACTCGCGAAGCACGTTCCACCCGGGGTTCGGGCTCATCTTCTCGGGGTAGATCTCATGCATCTCTTCGAAGGTTCCGCGCACGCGGACCCTCGCTGCGAGCTTCCAGTTCTCGCGGTAGTCGCCGAAGACGAAACCAGAGTCGGACTTTGTAACGCGGCGTCCGTCCGGCAGCTCGACGATGCAGAGGTGAAGGCCGATTGGCAGAAGTACGCGGTCTTCCGGGAACGGCCAGCGGCGCTGCACGATCTCCAGGTTGATCGCGAACCGTTCGATGTCCTTGCGGCCGCTCTGGATCTGGCGGATCTGATGGTCGGGCAGTTTGCCGTCGATCAGCGCTTCGAGCGTCTCGGTTGTCACCGCCGGGTCGCCGCTTGGGGCAGGTTGTGGAACCGCTTCGCGTACGTCGGTTCGTGGCTGGCGCTGGAGCTCGTCGGGGTCGCGCCCGGCGATCAGCTTTCGCGAGATGTCAACGGTCGGCGTTGGGATGTCGAAGACGAATTCATCGGGTAGGTCCCAGAAGCTGCGGAACTCGGACGCCCACTGCTGGGAGAGGCGCATCGACTCGGCGTACATCCGCTGGACCTGAACCTCAAACGGCCCGCTCGCGTCGGCGCCGTGTTCAAGGATCCGCGCGCGTTCCATAGTGATCCAGTCGCCCGTCGACTCGGAGCTGCTCTCGCGTGCCGATCGGATCTGATCGCGGCGGGCATCTGTCGCCGCTTGGTCTACGGTCCCGTCCTCACTCAGCACGACGCCATGGACGCTGTCGGCGAGCCGTGGGAGCACGTAGCCACCTTCGACATCATCGGCAACCGCCTGCGGGTCGCGTTCGAGCGGATCACCGAGCCCTGAGCCGCCACGGAACGGCGATAGCGCGAGGTCACCTTCTGCCATCGCTTCCGGCATCGTCAGTGTCCGCTGGTCAAAGTCGCGGTCGCCTGAGACCAGCATCATCTTTGACTCTTCGGTGTTGCCGTCGACGACCGGGTAGGGCGCGCGCTCAGCGACGAGGTCAAAGAAGTCGGTGCCGCGAATGTTGTGGCGGTAACCGGTTGCTCCGGGATATCCGCCCCAGAGCCCGGACTGCATCGTTACTGCGCCGTTGCCCATGTTCTGAACCTCGAAGAAGGGGGTGCCCCAGCAGAGCCGCAGCGATTCCCATCCCGAGCCGCCGCGGAAGCGCCCGGGGCCGGCGGTTGAGGCCTTGACGGCTGCCCCGAGGAAGACGAACGGCTCGTTGATCTCCCATGTCTCGAGGTCGCCCATGTCGCCTTGTGGGTTGAACATCGCTGCCGCGTAGTCGAGCCCGTCGGCGAACGGCTTGCCGCCGCCGCCAACGCAGGACATCGCGAAGTTGGTGACCGAAGCTTGATTGCCGTACTGGTCGATGCCGCCGCCTTGGAAGGTGTTGGCAGACATTGCGTATGGCGCCAAGACCTCTTCAAGGAAGCCGCGCGCGAAGAGGCCGGTCGAGAGTCCCTTCAGCAGGCCGGTGAAGCTCGGAATCAGGAAGCGCCACGGCGAGCCGGTCGAGGCCTGCGGGTTCTGGTGGTTCGACCAAGATCCGGGCGGGAAGTTTGTGCTGATCGCGTAGTAGGCGCCGTCGTTGATCTTGTCGTTCGCGAGCACCGTCTGTGTCAGCAGCACCCAGAGTGCGCCCTGCATTCCCGATGGTGTGCAGTTGGCGGAGTGGTGCCCCCAGCTTGAGGCACCCTCAAAGTCCAGCTCCAGCCGCGCGTCGCTGGTGATTCGCATCTCGACCGGCGCGTGCATCAGCGTGTCGACACGGGCGTGGGCCGGCATCCGGTCTTCGTGCGCGAGCGTCATCTCGGCGAAGGCTGGCGCGCGGTAGCGGCCCGGCACCGTCATCGTTGCCAGGTGCGTACGGAAGGTGCGGCGGCCATCCTCAATCACTTCGCGGCAGAACTCGCCGAAGGGGTCCTCGCCGACATCCTCGATCAAGCGTTCGATCTGATCGCGCGCGATCAGGCAGCCGGCAAGCCGCGTGCGTTCGTCAAGCATCCAGTAGCGCGGCATCCGCGTTCCCTTGGCGGCGCCCTGGGTGTGGTCGCGGAAGAGTTCGTCGTTAGCTCCGACCTTGCGGCAGGGGATGTCGAGCCCGTCCTCAAAGCGGGAGATCGGGCCCAGCGGCAAGCTGCCAGGGGTGCTCGCGCCGATCTCGATCACGTGGGTTACACCGGCGACCCAACCGACCAGCGTCTCGCCACGGAAGACCGGCACGATCGTCTGGACGTCGGCATTGTGGACGTCTCCGATCATCGCGTCGTTGTTGCAGAAGACGTCGCCGGGGTTAACGCCGGGGTTCTCTTCGAAGCCTTCGCGAATGATGTGCTTGATCACATCCGACATCGTGTGAACGTGCACGATGATTCCGGTCGAGAGCGCAACCGAATCGCCCTCCGGTGTGTAGAACGCGAAGGCCAGCTCACCGAGCTCCTTGACGATCGGTGAGGCCGAGATGTTGAGCGCAGTCTCGCGCGCTGAGACGAGGCCACCACGGAGCCGCGAGAAGATCTTCTCGAACAGGATCGGGTCGCTGCGCTTGAACGGAAGCTCGCCTGTTAGCCCCGCGTAGGAGCCGGTCTGCTTGAACTGCTGTTCACGCTCCGCCATGAGCTTCTGCAGCGGGGTCGGCGTCGACTGCTCTGTGGTTGCCATCTTCGCCTTCTCAGTTCGTTGTGTCAGATAGGTGGAAGATGCGGTGGCGGTCAAGCCGTGCCGCGCGGCCCGGCGGAATCGCGAACGTCGTTGCCGGCGCCTCAATAATCGCTGGACCGGTGATCGTCTGGCCTGCTCGAACGTCGTCCTGTTCGTAGACCGGTGTTGGGACGTGTACTTCAGTCTGCGTCCACCACACCGGCCGCTCTCCCTTCGGCACGGCCGGCTGGTCGGTCTCCTCCTCGTCAGGCAGCACCGGCTTGGCAACGTCGGCCGATCCAACAAGCGCCAGCGAGGTGATCGTGTAGCCAAGTTCAGGTGAGGCGGCGCCGCTCGCGTAGAGACGGCCGTAGAGATCCTCGAAGCCTGAGATCAGCTCCGCAGTGTCGGTCGGATTCTCTGGGTTTGCGGTCACCTCAATGTCGTTCAGCTGGCCGCTGTACTGCATGTTTGCGAGGTAGTTGAGCTCTACCTTCTCTGGGCCGATCCCCGAGCTGGCGAATGCGCCCAACGCCCGTTCCTTCAGCTTGCTCCAAACTTGGTCGAGTTTCGCAGCAGTTCCTGCGGGGTCGTCGCTAGAGATCGCGATCCCGGCGGTCTGGTCGAAGCGGTACGAGAAGTCGCCGCATGCGCAGCCGTAGGCCGAGAAGCCGGCTGCCCATGTAGGGACCAGAACATCGGCGTACTGAGCGCCTTCCGTGTAGCCGGCAACGTGGAGTGGGCCGCCACCGCCGTAACAGAAGAGCGAGTAGTCAACCGGCGAGTAGCCCTTCGCGAGCACACGCGCCAGTGCTGCGTAGCGCAGCTGCTCTTCAAAGAGGTCGACAACCCCGCCTGCCGCCTTCTCCAAGTCCAGCCCAAGTGGATCGGCAACCTGGCGCTTAACCTCGGCGCGTGCCCGCTCGATGTCCAACTGCACGGCGCCACCGAGGAAATACTCGTGGTTGAGGCGGCCCAGCACGAGGTTCAAGTCGGTCACGGTGACGGTCTCAAACTTGCCCTCTGGCCAAGCCGTCCCGATCCGCGCGCCGGCCGAATCAGGGCCGATCTCAGGCCGCGCCGATGCCGGGTCGATCCGCACTGAAGACCCGGTACCGGCTCCGATCGATTCGATCTCGACCATCGGCAGATTCAGCAGGTAACGGGCGATGTCAGGCGTCTGGCGGATCGCCAGCTGCCCTTCGTTGATCAGCGCCAAGTCGAAGCTTGTGCCACCGATGTCGGAGCAGACGACGCGGTTGATCCCCAGCGCCTCTGCCAGGTGCCCTGCGCCGACTACGCCGCCGATTGGCCCGGAGACGAGTGTGCGGGCAAGTTCGCGCGAGTCGATTGCGATCGTGCCGCCGTGCGCGGCCATGATTCGCAGGTCGAAGCCGGCGCCGGCATCGGCGACGGCGTCTTGAAGGCGCCGGAATTGATGGCGCGAAGGTTCAGCCGCGTAGGCCTCAATCAGTGTTGAGTTGAGTCGCGGAAAATCGCCGCGCAGGGGGTAGAGCTCGCTGGAGATGAAGAGAGGCAGATCCGGTAGGCCAGCCTCGGCGAGCATCTCGGTCGCGATCTCGGCGGTGCGTTGCTCGTGTGAGTCGTTGACGAAACTCTGCAGCAGGCAGATGACAATTCCATCGACCTCTTCTTCGATCAGTGCCGCTACCGCGGTGCGCACGTCGGCTTCGTAGAGCGGGATCGCTTCGCGCCCCTGAACGTCGATGCGCCCGCGGATTCCATGCATTCGCTTGCGCGGGACGAGCGGCTCGTTGTGGTAATGCGTCGTCACGTGGAGACGGTCGGCGTAGGTCATTCCGAGCCAGGTCTGTAGCCCGCGTTCGAGCCGAAGGTAGTCCTCGAGCCCTCCGCTGACGAGGCAGCCGACGCGGGAGCCTTTGCGTTCGAGCAGGCGGTTGAGCATTGCCGTCCCTGAGAAGACTCCGGAGACGATTGAAGGGAACGCTGTCGCAGTATCCGTCTGCCATTGTGCGAGAGCGTCAACGGTCGACTCCATCAAGCCGCGCGACTCGTTATCCGGCGTTGTTTGAGCCTTGCCGACGACGAAGTTGCCGGCCCCGTCGACGATGAAGGCATCGGTCATCGTGCCGCCAGCGTCGTAGGCGATTACCTCAGGATGGCGGGGGGGACTCGTCATGCGAACCTCACTGTACACAGTGCATTCACTCGTGCGCTGCCAGCCGGTATTTTTGTTGGCGGTCGAAGATTCACGCTAGAGGCCGCTTCGTTCAACGTGTTCGACGGCTTCTGCGCGCGCCTTCTCGATATGGCTGCGTACGGCCTCAGCGACACTCGCCCTATCGCCCGTCTCCAAGGCAGCAATTATCAGCTCGTGCTCGCGCACCATCGACTTCGGGTCGTGATCGGCGACCATCTGCAGGTTGTACATCCGCAGCGCGCTCGGCATCGACCAGAGCTGTTCGAGCATCCGCCGGATGATCACGTTCTCGCTGCGGCTGATCAACAGAGCGTGGAATTCACGGTTCAGTTCGAAGGTGTCGTCTCCCGGCATCTCTGCCTGGCTGGCAATCTTTGAATTGATCTCGCGCAGCATCGCTATGTCGACGAGGCTGTGGTGCTCTGCCGCCTGGCTTGCTGCCAACGGTTCCAGCGCCAGGCGGACGTCGTAGATGTCGAGTACCTCGCGCGCAGTGAATTCGCTGACGAGGTACCCGCCACGCTGCGGTGAGGGGTGCACCAGGCCTTCCTGGGCCAGACGCATCAGCGCGTCACGGACGGGGGTGCGCGAGATTCCTAGCTGATCGGCGAGATTGTTCTGGACCAGTCGCTGATTCGGCTCGAGCCGGAAGTCGCAGATCGCGGCGCGGAGTTCGCGGTAGACGCTGCCGGCGATGCCATCGGCCGACGCGTCGTCGATTGTCAGATGGAGGCCTCGCTCCTCTGTCGTTGAACTCGTGGTCACAACTGCTCCCGTTTCTCAGCCTGTGTTGAGATTGCGACCAGTACCGCGACGCATGCCAGCAGAACGAACGCTATCGCCGCGCCCAGCGGCCAGTTGTTGGTCGCACCGAACTGGCTGTAGACCTGATTCGCGATCATTACGTCGTTCGGCCCGCCGACAAGCTGCGGTGCGACAAAGTCGCCCGTTGAGAGGCCCATTGTGAATGTTGCGCCAGCGATCACTCCGGGCAGCGAGAGCGGCAGAACGAGCGTCATGAAGGTCTTTGCTCGGCCGACTCCCAAGTCCTTCGACGCTTCGATCAGGCTTGGCGGCAAGCGCTCAAGCACGGCGTAGATCGTCAGGATCATGAAGGGCGTGAAGATGTGCGTCATCGTGATCACGACGGCCGTCTGCGAGTAGAGGAGATTGGACAGGAACGTGTTCTCCAAGCCGAGCGTGTCGAGGACCGAGGAGAGCAGGCCGTTCTGCCCAAGGATTATCTTCCAGGCGTAGGCGCGGAGAAGGTAACTGGCCCAGAGAGGCACGATGACCAGCACGTAGAGCATCATGCGCGTGCGGGAGTTGCGGATCTTGAACGCCAGCATGTAGGCGATCGGGAACGCCAGCAGCGTCGAGCAGATCGTAACCATCGCCCCGACCTTCAGCGAGCGCAGCAGCGTTGGCAGATAAATGTTGCCCGAGAGTTGATCGCCGAAGAAGACAAGCTTGTAGTTGTCGAGGTTCCAGTCGTGCGAAACGCCGAACGCCGTTGGCTTCCAGAGGCTTTGGAGGAAGAGCAGCGTGTAGGGAACGGCAAAGAACAGGAACATCCAGCCGATTACGGGAATGCCAAGGAAGGCGCGGCCGCGCCCCTTGCCCTCCTTGTGCTCGACTTCCGGAGTTACCGGCGGCAGGCCGACTTGTGCGGCCGCATCACTCATGCCTGATCCGCGGCCGGTTGTTCTGCTGCCGCTTCCGGCTGATCGGCCGCGAAGACGCGGATTCGATCGGAGTCGACGTGGAGCCGAACATCACTGCCTGGCTCGAACGATGTTCCGCGGCCCACGTGCGCGACAACCGTCTCGCCGCCGCTCGTGATCTTCATCGCGATATGGCCGCCAACCAGGACCGAGTCCTGGACGACTGCGCCGCCGCTCGGGCCGGTCTCGACGCGGACGTCGGTAGGCCGGATGCTGACGCGCACCCTGTCGCCCGGGGCGACATTGTCGTCGGTCGAGCCGCCGATCTCACCGAGCGGTCCGAGGTCCACGGTCGCGTGGCCCTTCTCTGCCCTTGTCACGACTCCATGAACGATGTTCGTGTCACCGATGAAGTCTGCAACGAAGGCCGTCAGTGGGCGGTCAAAGATTTCGGCCGGCGTTGCGTCCTGTTCGATGTGGCCCTTGCTCATGACGACGATCCGGTCACTCATCGTCATCGCTTCTTCCTGATCGTGCGTTACGTAGATGAACGTCACGCCAACCTCGCGGTGGATCCGCTTGAGTTCGAACTGCATGTCCTTGCGGAGCTTGTAATCGAGCGATCCAAGAGGCTCATCAAGAAGCAGAACTTCAGGGTTCATGACGAGCGCACGGGCGAGAGCCACCCGTTGCTGCTGGCCGCCCGAGAGCTCGCGGGGCCGGCGATCCCCGACGTCCGGAATCTGCATCAGGTGCATCATTTCGTCGACGCGGCGCGCTGTCTCCTCGCGGCCCGTGCCGGCGTGCTTGAGGCCGTAGCCGATATTGCGGCTGACGCTCAGGTGGGGGAAGAGCGCGTACTGCTGGAAGACGGTGTTGACTGGGCGCTTGTAGGCCGGTCGCGAGGACATGTCGTCTCCACCGATCCGGATCACGCCACGGTTCGGAGCCTCGAAACCGCCAATCAGCCGAAGGGTTGTCGTCTTGCCGCAGCCTGACGGTCCAAGCAGCGTGAGGAATTCTCCGTCCTCGACGCGCAGGTCGAGATCCTCGATTGCCGTGACGTCGCCATAGCGCTTGGTGACGTTCTCGAGCTGAACGGCGCCCTGCCCGCTCGGGGCGCCCGCATGGGGCGCCCCGAGTGAACTCGGACTTTCGTTGCTCATGCGGCGATGACGGCGTTCAGCACGTCGAGGTACTTCTGGCGGCGCGGTACGGCCTTCCAGTAGTCCAGTGACGTGATGAAGTCCGGGTTGTCGAGCTCGTAAACCTTCGAGTACTCGGGGGTCACGAGCTTGAACGCATTCTCGTTCGTAATTCCGTAGCCGGTGATTGCAGCGAACTGCTTCTGCGTCTCCGGCTTGTGGAAGTAGTTGATGTAGGACAGCGCTGCGTCGGGGTTCGGCGACTTGGCCGGAATCATCCAGTTGTCGAACCATGAGGTCGCGCCCTCGGTCGGGATGATCTCCTTGACGTTGCGCCCTTCGCCCTGCAGCTGCGTGATCGTCACGCCTCCGAAGGACATGCCGGCGATGACCTCGTTGTTCATGAACAGGTTCGCGAGCTCGCCCGCCGTCGTCCAGTACTTGCGGATGTTCGGCTTCTGCGCGATCAGCTTGGTCTTGATTGCCTCCAGCTGGGTGTCATCGAGCGTGTAAACGTTCTTGTAGCCGAGCTGGATCGCGGTCGTGTAAATCAGTGCGATGTCCTGCCAGACGGAGAGCTGATTCTTGTACTTCGGATTCCACAGATCCTCCCACGATGTCGGTGCCGGCTTGACCTTGTCGGCATCGAAGATCAGCGGGATGAATCCCCAGGCAACAGGCACTCCGTAGAGCTTGCCGTCGACGTTTACCGCCGGTGCCGTCTGGAAGAACTCCATCGTCGTCTTCGCATTGGGGACCTGGTTGAGGTTGATCGTGCGAACTTGGTTCGCGTCAATCAGGATGTTCGTCGTGTCCGAG
>WLNV01000159.1 GCA_009699615.1 Actinomycetota bacterium | reverse complement strand
GTAGTGGTAGCCGTCAAAGTCGACCGACATCTCATCGGCGCGACTCGCGTCGGCCTCGAACATCGAGGCTAGGCTCTGGCTCTTCAGTTCAGCGGCGTTGGCTTTCAACGCAGCCCAAGAGGGCAGCTCATCGAGGCGCGTCTGCTTGATTTCCATTGTCGCTACTCCCCTGCGAGCGCCGAGCGCTTCGTGTTGATCGCTTCGATCAGCGTCGTCCACGAATTGACGAACGAGCTTGCGCCGTCGCTCTGCAGCTTCGCGGCCAGCGCGTCCAGATCAACGCCAGCGGCCTCAAACTCACTCAAGACCTCTTCGCAGTCGCCGCCATCCGGGTCCATCACGACTACCGGCGTTGGGCCATGGTCGCCGTAGTCGAGCAGCGTCCCTTCGGGCATCGTGTTGACGGTGTAAGGAGCGGCGAGCCCGGCGATGTAGAGCGTGTCGGAGGCTTCCGGATCCTTCGTTCCGGTGCTGGCCCAAAGCAGTCGCTGTGGCCGGGCGCCTTCGTTCATCAGGCTCTGAACGCGCTCCGAGGCGAGCAGGTCGCGGTAGTCGCGGTAGGCGCGGCCACCGATAGCGAGGCCGAGCTTGTCCTTCAGGTTGCTCGGCACCTGGTCGGCGACGGCAACGTCCCAGCGGCTCATGAAGAGCGAAGCAACCGACTGGATGTTCGGTGAAAGGCCGTCGGCGACACGGCGTTCAAGGCCCGTGTAGTAGGCGTCGGCAGCGGCCAGCGCGTGTGCGCTGTTGAAGAGCAGCGTCACGTTGACCGGAATACCGGCGTGAATCGCGGCGCTGATTGCCGGCAGCCCCTCGGGCGTGCCGGGAATCTTGATGAAGACGTTGGAGCGATCGACCTTGGCGTGAAGCTCCTTCGCTTGGGCGACGGTGGCGTCGGTGTCGTACGCCAATTCGGGCGAAACTTCGAGCGATACAAAGCCGTCGAGGTTGTCGGTACGCGTGTGAATGTCGCCGAACAGGTCGGCGGCGCGCTGAAGGTCGGAGATCGCGGCCTCGAAGAAGACCTGCTCATCGGTCATGTCGCTGCCATGGAAGCCATGAACCTGCTCGTCGTAGCTGTCGCCGCCGGTGATCGCCTTCTCGAAGATCGTCGGGTTTGAAGTCAGCCCGGTAACGCTCAGCTCTGCGATGTACTTCGCCAGCGTGCCCTCGTCGAGCAGCGTGCGCGTGATGTTGTCCAACCAGAGGCTCTGCCCCGCTTCGTGGAGGGCTTGTGTCGCTTTCATTGCTTGTTGCTCCTTATCCGCTGGGCGGTTAATTGATTGGGTCGTGCATGTGCGGCGGAATCCAGCCGGAGGCAGGCGCCAGGCGATCTGCTTCCTTCGGGCCCCATGTGCCGCGCTTGTAAGGGTAAACCGGCGTCGCGTTGCCAAGAATTGGATCAACGATCCGCCATGCCTCGTCGATCGTCCCCTGAGTCGCGAAGAGGTCGTGATCACCGTCGAGCGCCGCCGATAGCAGTCGCTGGTAGGGCGGGATCTGACGGGCGTCCTGACGAACCGCCGCCAGTTCAATGTCCTCGACCTCGAACGTGTCAACGGTCGGCTTGCGCGACTGCACTTCGATCGAGACGATCACCTGAGGGTTGATCTGGAAGCGAATCCGGTTGCCGCGCGGATGGTCCTTCGGGAAGAGCTTCTCAGGCGGCGTTTTCAGCTCGACGACAATCTCGGTCGCCGTGACCGGCAAGGACTTGCCGGCGCGAATCAGGATCGGCACATCGGCCCAGCGCCAAGTGTCAATGTGCAGGCGCATTGCGGTGTAAGTCTCGGTCGTCGACTTGGGGTCGACGCCCTTCGTCTTGCGGTAGCCGGCGTATTGACCGCGGACGATGTCCTTTGGCTTGAGAGTCCGAACGCCGCGTAGGAAGCGAGCCTTCTCCTCGCGCAGCGCCGCGTCGCCGTGGCCGCTGAATGGATCCATCGCGACCAGCGTCAATACCTGAAAGAGGTGGTTCTCAATCACGTCGCGGATCGTGCCGACAGCGTCATAGAACGAACCACGATTGGCGACATCAAAGTCCTCAGCCATCGTGATCTGAATCTGACGAACGTGATCGCGGTTCCAGACCGGCTCAAGGAACGAGTTCGCGAAGCGGAAGAAGAGAATGTTCTCAACCGGCGTCTTGCCAAGGAAGTGGTCGATCCGAAAAATCCGATCCTCAGGGAAGACCGAGTGCAGCTCAGCGTTGAGCTTCTCGGCCGAAGCGAGGTCGTGGCCGAATGGCTTCTCAACGACGACGCGGCCCTGCTCAGCGAGGCCAACGTCCCCGAGATGACCGACGACAGGCCCGAACAGCGACGGCGGAATCGCCAGGTAGTGAACCGGCCGCTTACAGCCCTTCAGCTCCTCCTGCAGTTCAACGAAGGTGTTGTGGTCGGCGTAATCGCCGCCGGCGTAGCGCAGCAGCGAGCTGAGCTTCTTGAACGCCGCCTTGTTGAGCCCGTCGGCACTGGCTTCCAAGCTCGCCTTGGCGCGCTCGCGCAGCTGCAGAACGTGCCCACCTTCGCGGGCGACGCCGACAACCGGAACGTCGAGCTCACCGTCGATGATCATCCGCTGCAGCGCAGGGAAGATCTGCTTGAAAGCCAAGTCTCCGGTCGCTCCGAAGATGACCAGCGCGTCGCCCCGCTTTGGCTTAGCCACTATTTGCTCCCAGCCGGCTTCTCGTCGTGGCCACCGAACTCGTTGCGCATCGCCGAGAGCAGACGATCTGCGTAGTCGGCTTCGCCACGGCTCGTGAAGCGTTCGTAGAGCGCCGTTGTCAGGACCGGGGCCGGCGTGCCTGTGTCGATCGCCGCCAGCGCAGTCCAGCGACCCTCGCCGGAGTCGGAGACGCGACCGGCGAAGCCACTGAGGTCGTGGTCGGCGGCGAGCGCGTCTGCGATCAGGTCGAGCAGCCAGCTGCGGATTACCGTGCCGCGGCGCCAAACCTCGGCGACGTCGGGAAGGTTGAGGTCGTACTGGTAGTTCTCAGGGTTGCGCAGTGGAGTCGTCTCGGCGTCAACTTCCTGCGTGCCGCTGCCGACGTTGGCGTGCTTGAGGATGTTCAGACCCTCGGCGTACGAGGCCATCATGCCGTACTCGATGCCGTTGTGGACCATCTTGACGAAGTGACCTGCGCCGGATGGGCCGCAGTGCAGCCAGCCCTCTTCGGCCGGGGTCGGGTCGCCGGTTCGGCCGGGGGTGCGCGGAGCGCTGTCAACCCCTGGCGCAAGCGACTGCAGCACGGGAGCGACCATCGCGATCGCTTCGTCGGTGCCTCCCGCCATCAGGCCGTAGCCCTCGGTCAGTCCCCAAACGCCGCCGCTGACGCCGCAATCGACGTAGTGGAGGCCCTTCTCCTTAAGCTCGGCAGCACGGCGCCGATCGTCGATGTAGTAGCTGTTGCCACCATCAATTACGAGATCGCCCGATTCGAGCGCGTCGGCGGCTTCCTTCAGCACAGGATCAACAATCCCGGCCGGCACCATCAACCAGATCGCGCGCGGAGCGGTCAGCTTTGAAGCCATGTCGGCGGCGGAGTCGGCGCCTGTGGCACCCTTCGCGACGAGCGCATCGACGGCGTCCTTGTTGGGATCAAATACGACGCAATCGTGACCGTCGAGCATCAGCCGCTCGACCATGTTGGCACCCATCCGGCCGAGGCCGATCATTCCGATCTGCATTAGCTGTCTCCTTCGAGGTTGGCATCTAGTCCTTCAAGTTCCAATAGTTCGACCTTCGCGCGGCGACGGAGGTGACGCGGCTCGTCGCTCACTTCGGCTTCGGCGAAGGTCCGGACGAGCTCGCGCGCGACCTCGCTGCCGATCACGCGGCCGCCGATGCAGAGCACGTTTACGGCGTCGTGCTCAACCGCCTGATGGGCCGTGTAGGTGTCGTGAATCGTCTGCGCACGGATGCCCGGCAGCTTTGAGGCGGCGACGGCGATGCCGGCGCCGGAGCCGCAGGCGAGGATGCCTCGCTCGGCGTCGCCAGCGTCGATTACCTTGCCCATCTGCAGCGCCATATCGGGGTAATCGTCGCACTGGCCGAGATCAAGCACCTCATGGCCGAGCTCGATTAGCGTCGAGCAGGCGACGTCGTGCAGCGGGGCGCCCGCGTGGTCAACTCCAACGGCAAAAATCATCGTGCCCGAGCCTAAAGGGTTTTTCTCGAACTTGCATAGCCATTCGGTGAAGCGCCCGCTCTGTAACCTCCGCATTCGATGATTGCCGACTGGTGGCAACGATCACTAGGTGGAGCCCGACAATGCAAGGGTCTGCTGCCGCCACCGCCGTACGTCAGAGCCGCGAGTGGCCAAGATCGGCAAAGATACGCAGATGGCACTCTTCAAAGAAGGCGAAGCGGTTTGGGTCCAGCAGCCGGACGGCAGCGCGCGAGCTGGCGTCTTCGTCGGCGACGGCGAGAATGCAACTTGGTTTGGCGGTGCACCGCTCGCCTACGTCGTCTACCCGGACACAAAGGACGGCGAAGAGGTCAACCTCGCACGCGTAACTGCGCGCGATGAGAACGACGACTCGGCCTAGTCTTCGCCGTTCACCACTTCAGGCCGACCAACGCCGGCTCGGG
>WLNV01000158.1 GCA_009699615.1 Actinomycetota bacterium | reverse complement strand
TTCGGTCGCCGAAGCCTTGAGGCCTTCGATGTCGATGATGTCGAGTGAGGGCGCACCGCGCGCGAATGAGATTGAGTCGGCCATGGGCTGGAATCTACGCTAGCGGTCGGTTTCCGTGCTCCATCCTCATCTGCCGCGCACAGCGGCCTCGACCGGCACGGCACCCGAGAGCGCCTTGCGCAGCGCCAAGTCGACTGCGCTGACCGTGGGGTTCGTTGCACTGTCGGGACGCGCCAGCAGGGAGATACGGACGCTGAGGGGGTATGTCCCTGATCGAAGCGTTGCTGCCGTCGGTGCGATGCACTTGCCTGCTGCGTCGCGGACCTTGACGAGGCTGAGATTGTTCGCCGCGTCGAAGACATTTCCGGCATTCGCTGCCGCACGGCGCTCTGCCTGCAGCGAGGCCGCCTTCGAAGCATTGCTGGCAGCCGTGTTGGCTGCAGAGGCGCGGCGCGCCTTCAGCACGGCGACAGCGCGTTTACGCGTCAGCCGGCCTGGCGGACGGCGCAGCTGCGCCGCTACCTGCCCCGAACGCAGACAGCCCCGGGCGCCGCCACGCTGGGCGACCGCGGTTGCCGAGACGGTCATCGTTGCGAGCTCCTGCAACCCGGCGCAGCCGACCGACTTTGGCGCCGGCTGAACGATCACCAGCGCTGCGCCCGCAGTTCCAGCGCAGGCCTCGGCGGCCGCGTCGCCGCTGGCCGCACGGACGCCACTCAGCTTCGCGACCCCCAATGCGGCGTCGCTGCCGGAGAGCCCTGCCCCGAGCGCGATCTGCGATGGACCCGAGCCGGAACTCTTCGTACCGCTCCCGGAGCTGCTCAAGACTGCGATCAAGACGATGATCAGCAGCGCTGCCGCGCCGAGCCCGCCGATCAAAAGCCCTGACGGTCGGCGTCGCTCTCGATCGTCACGCTTCGCGCCACCGGGGCCGCCGGTCGCAGCCTCCGGCTTCGCCGCGCCGCTGCGCAGGTCTCCCTCCATCTCACGCAGTCGCCGTTCAAGACCACTGAGGGTGTCGCGTACGTCGCCTGGCTGCTCGTCGCTCATTGCCCGGCTGACGCTACCTGCTGGAGCGCAAGTCAGCCGCCGAGGATCTCGACGGCGATCTCTGCGACCTGAGTTGGCGTCCGTCCAACGCGCACGCCTTTCGCCTCCAGCGCCTCGGTCTTGGCGGCTGCGGTTCCCTTCGAACCGGAGACGATCGCGCCGGCGTGACCCATCGTCTTGCCGGGAGGGGCAGCAAAGCCGGCGATGTAGCCGACGACCGGCTTCGTAACGTGCTCGGCGATGTATTCGGCCGCTACCTCTTCGGCGTCGCCGCCGATTTCGCCGCTCATCACGATCAGCTCGGTCTGGTCGTCGTTCTCGAAGAGCTCAAGCACGTCAACGAAGCTGGTGCCGGGGATCGGGTCGCCACCGATGCCGACGATCGACGAGTTGCCAAAGCCTTTTTGGGCCAGCTCGTTGCCGATCTGGTAGGTCAGCGTGCCGGAGCGAGACATCACGCCGACGTTGCCTTCCTTGAAGAATGAGGCCGGGATGATGCCGACGTTGGCCTTGCCGGGGGAGAGCACGCCGGGGCAGTTGGGCCCGATCAGTCGCACGCCGGGCATCCGCTTCAGCTGCGTGTAGACGCGCAACTCGTCGTGGGCGGGAATTCCTTCGGTGATCGCGATGATCGTTTCGATCCCCGCGTCGGCCGCTTCAAGGATTGAGTCGGCTGCAAATGGCGGCGGTACGAAGACCATCGCCGTGTTCGCGCCGCTCTCTTCAACTGCTGCGTGGAAGGTATTGAAGACCGGAATCCCCTCCACGTCCTGACCGCCCTTGCCGGGAGTGACGCCGCTTACGACGTTGGTTCCGTAGGCGCGGTTGTTGAGCGTATGGAAGCTGCCTTCGCTGCCGGTGATGCCGGAAACGCAGAGGCGGGTGTCGGTACCGACTAGGACGCTCACAGTGATTCTCCCTTTGCCAGCGCGACAACCTTCTCGGCGGCTTCATTCATTGTTGACGCCGTGTATACGCCTGGCAGATCAGCTTCGGCGAGAATGCGGCGACCTTCCACGTCGTTGGTGCCATCGAGGCGGACAACGAACGGCACGCTCGGAGGGTTGGTCGCGAAGGCTTCGATCAGCCCAGTGGCAACATCGTCGCAGCGCGTGATTCCGCCGAAGATGTTGAAAAGGACGGCGGTGACATTCTCGTTCGAACAGATCACCTCAACGGCGCGCGTGATTGCCTCAGGCTTTGCGCCTCCGCCAGCGTCAAGGAAGTTGGCCGGCTCTCCGCCGAAGATCGTCACGACGTCGAGCGTGCTCATCACGAGGCCCGCGCCGTTACCGAAGATGCCGATGTCGCCGTCGAGCTTCACGTACGCGAGGCCATAGTCGCGCGCCATCTGCTCCTGCGGATCCTCATCACTTGGGTCGCGCAGCGCAGCATTCTCTGTGTGGCGGAAGAGTGCGTTGTCGTCGAGGGTGATCTTCGAGTCGAGCGCCTTGACCTTGCGGTCGGGCGTGATGATCACCGGGTTGACCTCCACGAGCATTGCCTCTTCGGCGATGAAAGTGGCATAGAGGCGGGTAAGGAAGTCGCCGATCGGTCGGATCAAGTCAGCGTCGATCCCTGCCTCGAAGGCCAGGCGACGCGCTTCGAACGGCTGGAAGCCGAGCAGTGGATCGACGTGCAGCGTTGCGATCGCCTCGGGTGTCTCTTCCGAAACCTGCTCGATGTCCATGCCGCCCTGCGTTGAAAGCATCACCAGTGGAGCGCGAGCCGAACGGTCGAAGACGATCGCCGCGTAGTACTCCGCTTCGATCTCAGAGGCTTCTTCAATCCAAAGCTCGTAGACCGTGAAGCCTTTGATGTCCATGCCCAGAATCGCTTCCGAGTACTCGCGCGCCTCGGTCGCGTTGGCTGCGACTTTGACGCCGCCAGCTTTGCCGCGGCCGCCGATCTTGACCTGCGCCTTGACTACGCATGGGTAGCCGATCTGCTCGGCGGCGGCCATTGCTTCGTCGACTGTTCGCGCTGGAATTCCCGATGGCACGGGGATTTCGTGGCGCGCGAATAGTTGTTTGCCTTGGTATTCGAGAAGGTCCATATCGGGGCGGAACGCTATCGGAGAGCGCCCCTTGCCCGTCGCGACCTAGACTAAGCGCGATGCCACTTCCCAAGAAACCCAAATGGGTCACCTTCGATGTCTATGGAACTCTGATCGATTGGGAGACCGGTGTTAAGACCGCGTTCGCCACGGAGGCCAAGCGCAGCGACTTCGAGATCGCTGATCCGGACGCTGTCTTTGCCCGCTTCGTTGAGCTTCAGCACGAGATCGAGAGCGGTTCGTATGAGCTCTACGCCGAGGTTTTGCGCCGAGTTGCGATGCAGATCGCGGACGAGATCGAGTGGGACCTTGAGCCTTCGCGGGCAGGCTTCCTTCCTGATTCGATCCTCCGCTGGCGTCCGTTCAAGGAGACCAACTTGCAGCTCGGTCGCTTTGCAAAGAAGTTCGAGACCGGCTTGATCTCCAACATCGATGACCGTCTGCTTGGCGAAACGCGGCGCTACCTGCCGCTCGAGTTCGGACTTGTCGTAACCGCGCAGCAGGTCCGCTCCTACAAGCCTGAGCCAGCGCACTTCAAAGAGTTCGCGCGCCGTGTTGGAGGCAAGAAGGATTGGGTCCACATCTGCTGCGGCTACGAGGCCGACGTGTTGCCGGCGCTTAAGGCGAAGGTCCCGGTTATCTGGGTTAACCGCACGAAGCGCAAGCTTGAGCCGAATGAGAAGAAGCCAACGGCCGAGGTCAAGACCCTGCTGGCCGCAGCAAAGCTTCTCGGCGCCGCCTAGGAAGCCCTTGCTGTGAGGGTCGTCGCTCTACAAGAGGACGTACTCGTTGGCCGATCGGCGTACTGGCAGACGAACTGCACGATCGTCCACCGCGGAGAGGAGACGTTTGTCGTCGATTCGCCGCCGTTGCCGGAGGAGCTTGAGGCGCTCGGCGGAGTGCTGGAGCACGTTGGTTGGACCTGCAGCGGGCTTCTGGCGACCCACGCCGACTGGGATCACCTGCTTGGCCGCCTCGCCTTCCCGGGGCTGGCGCTCGGCTGCTGCGAGACCAGTTCGGCGCGACTTGCGGCGGAGCCGGGGGCGGCGGCGCGTGAGCTCCGCAAGTTCGACGAGCAGAACTACGTCGAGCGACCGGCGCCGCTTTCGCTCGGGCAGGTTCAGGCGCTGCCGGTGCCAGGCGTGTTGGAGATCGGTGATCAGGAGCTGGAGCTCTATCCGACAGAGGGTCACACTGCCGACGGGATGGCGATCTTCGTGCCGTGGGCCGAGACGCTCATCTGCGGCGACTATCTCTCCCCGGTTGAAATTCCGATGCTCTCCGACGGTGGTTCGCGCTCCGCCTACCGCGCGACACTGGAGCGGCTGCGTGAGCTGGTTGAGCGTTCGGAGCACGTGATTCCCGGCCATGGCGCGGTGCTGGACCGCACTCGAGCGCTCGCAATACTCGCTGAAGACTTGAACTACCTCGAGACGCTCGAGTTGCCGCTGGCGCGCCGCGATGGCGAGCAGCAGAGAATTCACGCTGCCAACTTGCTGAAGGTCGAAGCCGAGCCGGGCTCTTAGGCGTC